>CALVOH010000027.1 GCA_944350225.1 uncultured Clostridia bacterium
AATTTTAGATAAAGATGTTATTGCAGTAACTGAAGCAGTTGTTGGTATTGCTCAAGGTAATTATTGTACTGTTGATGATATCGCTAAAGATATTAAATCTAAATTTCAAACTGAACATATCGGATTGGTTTTTCCAATTTTAAATTCTTTTGGTGAGTGCATTGGATTTACTGCAAGAGCTTTAGAAAAAACCGATTTTGCTAAATACAAAAACACAGCAGAAACAAAAGTGTTTCAAAAAAGTAAAGTGGTTTTTGCAATTAATTTGTTAAAAAAATTAAAGCAAGAAAAAGGCCTTTCTAAAATTATTATTGTTGAAGGACAAATTGATGTAATCTCCATGCATAGAGCAGGATTTAAAAACACTGTTGCATGTTTGGGCACAGCCTTGACACAAGATCATGCGCGCGAACTAAAAAGATTGTGCGAAAACATAACGCTTTGTTTTGATGGCGACGAAGCGGGGATAAAGGCAACGCTTAGATCAATTGGTATTTTGCAAGAAGCAGGTTGCAACGTTAGGGTCGCACGTTTACCAAAGGGGTTGGATCCAGATGAGCTTTTGAAAGAACAAGGCAAAGAGACCATGGAAAAAATTATAGAAAATGCGACTGATACAATTGATTATTATATTGAGTTGGCACTCGAAAAATATGACCTTTCACGACCTGATGAAAAAGGCAAGTTTACTAAAGAGATTTTGTCAAAATTAAATGGTTTGACACCAGCCGAACAAGATCCATATTTGTTTAAACTTCGAGATTTAACTCAAACACCTGTGGACACACTTAGAAGATCTCTTGGTATCTCAATTTTGCCCACTTTTGAAAAACCTGAAAAAACCGTTTTATCCGAGAGAATAAATGGGAATAAAAGGGCTGTCAGGTTTATACTCGCATCACTTTTACACAAAAAAGATTTTGTCAATAAAGATATAGATTACTCTTTATTGTTAAAAGAAGATGTTGATGTATTGAATATTATCAATTCCGTTTCGCGAGTTTCAGGTTTGTTTGACAGAGTTGAAGCAGAAGATCAATATTGGCAAGATTTAATATATTTTAATTTTGCCGAGGCAAAAGGAAATGAAAAACAATATTTTGATGAATGTTTATGGATACTTGTTGAAGAAAAGTATAAAACAGAAAAAGACGACATAATGGCAGAATACAAATCTTCACAGAATTTGAATGAACGTAAGGCTCTTTTAGTTAAAGTACAACAGGTTGATAAAAAAATTCGTGAAAAAAATTTAGAAGATTTTTTTATAAAAAGTGGAGGAAATGAAGATGCTTGATGCAAAAGTTGAAGCAGAATTTAAAAAGTTTGAGGATTTAGCTCAAAAAAAGGGTTCTATAAACGCCGATGATGTTTTATGCAAGGTTTTAAAGTATGACGTTTCGCCTGACGACATTCGCCAATTTATCGAAAAATTGGAGAGCAGAGGAATCAAAGTGATTAAAACCGACGAGGAAGATTATGCTAAAGAAGATTTTTCTGATCTTATGCCTGCTTACGGAGTTGATGATCCTGTAAAAGTGTATTTGAAAGATATTGGCAAAGTGCCACTGTTGTCATCCGAAGAAGAAATCGAACTTGCACAAAGGATTTTGAAAGGTGATGAATATGCAAAAGCAAAATTTTGTGAAGCCAATCTTAGATTGGTCGTTAGTGTGGCAAAAAAATGGGCACCAAGAGCTTCAAGTTTGTCGTTTCTTGATTTAATTCAAGAAGGAAATTTGGGGCTTCTTAAAGCAGTAGAAAGATTTGACTACTCAAAGGGTTTTAAGTTTTCAACATATGCAACATGGTGGATACGTCAGTCAATCACGCGTGCGATCGCAGATCAATCTCGAACAATAAGAATTCCTGTTCACATGGTTGAAACTATAAACAAAGCACAACGCGTTGTGCGTCAATTGACACAGAAGTTGTGCAGAGAGCCTACCACCGAAGAAATCGCAGAAGAGATGGGAATTAGCGAAGCAAAAGTTGTAGAGATTCAAAAAATAGGATTGGACCCTGTTTCTCTTGAAACACCTATCGGAGAAGAGGAGGATTCAAAATTAACTGATATCATAGTTGATGATTCAATCAAATCGCCAGTCGAATATGCAACCCAAACTCTTCTTAGAGAACAGTTGCTTGCTGTAATCGACACATTGACCCCACGTGAGCAAGAGGTTATAAGACAAAGATATGGTTTAAAAGATGGGCGTGCTAAAACATTGGAAGAAGTTGGTCGCGAATTTAAGGTTACGAGAGAACGTATACGTCAAATTGAAGCGAAGGCCCTTAGAAAATTAAAACATCCAAATCGTAGTAAGCGCCTTGCAGATTTTATGGATTAATAAGGAGAAAATATGGATATTAAAACTATTTTATCATATCAAGAAACCGATAAAAAACTTTATCAAATGGAGCAATCGTTGGCTAAAGATCCTAATAAGCAAAGATGCAATGATCTAAATCAAACTGCCAGAGATTCGCAACAGAAGTCTAGTCAATTGGAAGATCAAGCTGGCACCGTACTTAGAGAATTGAATGAACTTAAAAAGAACATTAAAACCATAAAAGCACATGGTGATGAGTTTTTGGGCAGTGATGTAGAAAAAATTGATATAGAAAAGATTGATGAAGCTATTATGAAAAAAGATCGAATTTCATCAAATATAACTGCACTAGATAAAAAACTTACGAAGCTTGCAGAAAATATAAATCAAATTTTAGCTGAATTTAACAGAACTATTAAAATTTATAATGATGCAAAACTTCAATATCAAAAGTTTAAATCAATTTATGATGCAAAAGTCAAAGAATTAGAACCTCAAATGAACGAGTTAAAAAAACAGCTTTTGGTTTTAGAAAAAAGTGTCGATCCTAAAACTATGGAAATTTATAAAAGAAAAAGGAACGACAGAATTTTCCCTGTTTTCGTACAATTACATGGCAATGCGTGTGGAAGATGCAGGATGGAGCTTTCTGCCTCGGCCATTTCTAAATTGAAAAGTGAACAAATTTTGCCTTGCGAAAACTGTCGTAGCATAATTTATTTTAATTAAAAAATTTTAAGACAAAATTTAATTTAAATATATTTTTTAGTAAAATTAATAAAACGGCATATTTTTGCCGTTTTTTATATCATTTTTTTGCATTTTAACATTGATTTGATTGCAAATATTAATTTTTGTATATCTGAAAATGTGGTGAAATAAGATATGGACGCTCTAACTGCTCCTTGATCTAATAGCCCCAAAGCTTCATGCTTTTTTGCAGCACAATGATATCCACCTCTTACACATATTCCGTATTTTTCGTTTAAAATATTTGCTACCTCATTAGAATGCATTCCCGGAATATTAAATGCAAAAACACCTTTTGCGTTTTCCGTTGCTGTGTAAATTTTTATTGGAAGATATGATAGTTCGTAATTTAAAAATGTAGTCAAATCATCTAGATGATCGTGTATTTGATTAAAATTTTCATTGACGAAATCAATCCCACCAGAAAGAGCGAGTATTGCAGGTGTAGCGATTGTTCCAACTTCAAATCGTTCGGGGAGGTTGTCGGGTTGAACAAGTTCTAGCGAGTTGGTCCCTGTTCCACCAAATAGTATTGGAGATAGACTTTCTGGTTTTGAAACGAGCAAAGCCCCAAGCCCTTGGATAGAGTAAAATCCTTTATGTGGTGCGATTGCCAAAAAGGATATGTTGTTTTCTTGCATGTCTATTTTTTCGTGCCCAGCGCTTTGTGCGCCGTCAACTAAAAATAATAAACCTCTTTCTTTGCAAAGTCTTCCTATCTCTTTAATATCACAAACGTCGCCATTTACATTTGAAATGTGATTGCAAATGACCATGTATGTGTTTTTTTTGATACATTTTTCTATGTCTTCACGACATATACCGCCAATCTTACTTTGATTTGCTACCGTATATTCAATTTTTCCTTGTTCTTTCAAGTGTTCTAGTGGTCGCAATACAGAATTATGCTCGTTTTCTGTGCATATAAGATGACCTCCATCTTTTACGGAACCAAGAATTGCAAGATTTAATGATGAAGAACAATTTGCTGTGAATATAACATTATTTGTATCTTCTAAATTGAACATTTTTGCAAGTTTTTGTCTTGTCTGTTCTACTTCAACGGCTGCTGCAATGCTTAATTTATGACCGCTTCGTCCTGGATTAGCAGAAAATTTTGTTACTGCAAGATTTAATTTTCTTAAAACCTCTTTGGGCTTAATCAAAGTCGTGGCACTATTATCTAAATATATCAAAATTGCCTCCTTAGGAAACATTAAGCTTCTTTAATTAATATAGTGTTAATGAAAAGAATTGGTGAATATGGAGGTTATTTTGCACTACACCTATGCAGTATTTAAATCGCGAAGCGAAACACTTTCATTTTCTAATTATCTAAAAAAATTAGGAGTTCCATGTGCCATAACTTCAACGCCAAAACAAGCAGGCAGAACATGTGGAATCAGTGTAAGATTTTCTACGGACTATCTTGCTATTGTAAAATCATATTTTCCACAACGTGGATATTCAAGTTTTGTTGGTTTTTTGTCGGGCGAATAAAACATATGCCAGCGCATAACCTAAGGTTATGAAATTGAGCACTCAAATTGTTATACTTGCTGTCGCAGTAGCGATTACTATTGCTTTGACTTTTTTTATGTATTCATGTGCTTATCCTTTAAAATACAAAGATAGCATCTTAGAAGCTAGCGAGCAATATGATGTTGAGCCATATTTAGTAGCTTCTATAATAAATAGCGAAAGCTCATTTAATAAAGACGCTGTATCTCATAAGGGCGCTATAGGATTAATGCAGGTAATGCCAAGCACTGCAAGAATGGTTGCTAAGCAATTAAAATTGAGTGATTATGACCTGTTTGACGAAAAAACAAATATTAAGATAGGCACATATTATATGTCTACGCTTTTGTTATATTTTGATGATTTAAATGTGGCCATATGCGCATATAATGCTGGACCTACTCGTGTAAAAAGTTGGCTTCAAAACGAGCAATTTTCTACTGACGGGAAAACTCTCGTAAACATACCATACGTTGAAACGCAAAAGTATCTAGCAAATGTTTTAAAAAATATAAAGTTTTATCAAAATCGCTTTAATTAATTGACTTTTATAGCCATAAAATGTTATTTTTACATTAAGGAGAAATTAACATGGCAGAAGTAAATTTATCAAGCGAAGTGGACATTAGACGCGAAAAAATAAAACAATTAAAAGAACGTGGTGAAATCGTCTATAAAGCAAAATTTGGAAGGACTTGCACTATAAAAGAAGCGCGCGAAAAAATTGGAGAAAAAGTCAAAATTGCGGGGCGCATGACGTTTAGACGTGTTATGGGCAAATTTGGCTTTATGCAAATTCGTGATATTGACGCTCATATTCAAGTTTCAGTTGGAAGAAATGAAATTGATGAAGAAAGTTATGACTTTTACAAAAAAATGATTGACATTGGTGATTTTGTTGGGGTTGAAGGCGAAGTTTACTTTACTCAAACAGGAGAAGTAACTGTTAGGGCTGAAAAAATCACGTTGCTTTCAAAAGCATTAAGACCTTTACCAGAAAAGTTTCATGGGCTTACTGACATCGAAGCTAAATACCGTCAAAGATATCTTGACCTCGTTTCAAATGAGCAGGCACGTAAGATATTTTTGACACGTAGTAAAGTTTGCTCTTTTTTAAGAAGATATTTAGAAGATCATGGATTTGTTGAAATCGAAACTCCTATCTTACAAACAAACGTCAGTGGTGCAACAGCAAAACCATTTTTTACAAAACACAATGCATTAGATTTGCAATGTAATTTGCGTATTGCAACAGAAACATGGTTAAAACAGGCGATCGCCGGTGGATTTGATAGAGTGTTTGAACTTGGCAAAGATTTTAGAAACGAAGGCATGGATCCAACACATTTGCAGGAGTTTACTCAGGTTGAATGGTATGCTTCATACTGGGATTTTGAAGACAACATCAAATTTTTCCAAGAATTTCTAAAAACTATGTTAAATGAGGTTGTAGGAACGACAAAAATAACATATCAAGGAAATGAAATAGATTTTGGCAAAGAATGGGAGAGAATAGATTATACCGCAAGATTAAAAGAAATATTGGGCTTTGATTTTCTTGAAGAAAACGATGCACAACAATTTAAGAAAAAAATAGTTGAGGCAAAATTATTTTCTTTTGCTGAACTTGAACCTTACAATTCTGTTCGTGCAATTATTGACTTTGTTTATAAGCGTAAAATACGTGAAAATATAATTGGACCAGTGATATTATTTAATTATCCAGCAGTTTTAAAGCCTTTGGCTAGGAGAAATGACAATGATGAGAGATTAGCCGATGCCTTTCAAATTGTTGTTTGCGGAGCAGAGCTTGTAAATGCTTATTCTGAGCTTGTTGACCCTATTCAGCAACGTCAAACGTTGGAAGATCAGCTCAAAGATAAAATGGGTGGCGATGATGAAGCGATGGATCTAGATGAAGACTTTTTAAGAGCAATAGAACACGGAATGCCACCGATTTCTGGGTTAGGATTTGGTATTGACAGGTTTATAATGACAATATTTGATCTTCCAAATATTCGAGATGGTGTGTTGTTTCCACTTATGAGGTAAAAACATGGATAGCAAACAAATAATTCAAGCTTTTGACAAATTAGTTCTAAATCCTAAATGTGAACTTGAATATGAAACACCATATCAATTGTTGGTAGCAGTAATATTGTCAGCGCAATGCACGGACAAAAGGGTTAATATAGTTACGCGTGAGTTATTTAAAAAGTTTCCAACACCAAATCATATGGTTAATCTTACATATGACGAATTAGGACAAATGATTTACTCATGTGGCTTTTATAATTCAAAATCAAAAGCCATAATAGATATGAGCAAAGACCTTCTTGAAAAATTTTCGGGACAAGTGCCTAAAAATTTAGATGAACTTATGACTTTACGTGGGGTTGGCAGAAAAACGGCGAATGTGTTAATCACAGAAGCATTTAAAGGTGATGCATTCGCTGTTGACACTCATGTTGCAAGAATTTCATCGAGACTTGGACTTACGAAAAGTGAAAATCCAAACCAGATTGAAGAGGATTTAAAAAAAATTTTTCCACAGAGTAGTTGGTCAAGATTACATTATCAATTTGTGCTTTTTGGAAGATATAAGTGTAAAGCAGTAAAACCTGATTGTTTAGAATGCCCATTTCAAGAAATTTGTAAATATTTTAAAAAGAAAAAGTAAAAATATTGATGAGGGATTTTTATGTTTTTAGACAGAGTTAAAATTAAAATCAAAGCAGGTGATGGTGGCGATGGCTGTCTAAATTTTTTGCGCACAAAACTTACTATGAAAGGTGGGCCAGATGGTGGAGATGGCGGTAAAGGTGGCGACATAATTTTTTTGGCGAACGAAAACATCAACACTCTTTATAATTTTAGATTTAAGAAAAAGTTTTATGCTGAAAATGGTCAGGCAGGTGCGAAACAACTAAAAACAGGCGCGAATGGTAAAGATGTGGTGATAGAAGTGCCATGTGGCACTGTGATTATTGATGCTGAAACAAACAAAGCGATTGCAGATTTAAACGAAAACGGCAAAACTTTTGTGGCATTACGTGGTGGAAATGGTGGTCATGGCAATGCTTACTATAAAACATCAATAAAGCAAGCCCCGTCTTTTTCTCAACAAGGTGTAAAAACGAAAGAAAGAGAAGTTATTTTAGAATTAAAAACGATTGCTGATGTTGGTCTTGTGGGCTATCCAAATGTTGGAAAGTCGACTTTATTATCAGTCATTTCCAACGCAAATCCCAAAATAGCAAATTATCCATTTACTACACTTTATCCAAATTTGGGCGTCGTCGAAGTCAAAGGCCAAACCTTTGTGGTTGCTGACATTCCAGGGCTTATTGAAGGTGCTAGCGAAGGTCAGGGGCTTGGCCATTACTTTTTAAAACACGTTGAAAGGGTTAGATTAATTCTTCACCTCATTGATATATCACAAAGTGAGGGAAGGGATTTTATGAAAGACTATGAAACTATAAATTTAGAACTAGAAAAATATAGTCATGACTTATCAAAGACACCTCAAATTGTTGTTTTTACAAAAAGTGATGAAATTGATGAACAGTTGTTAGATGAAAGGATTAAAGATTTTGAAAGTAAGTATAAAATCACTCCTATTGCAATATCATCAATTTTGCATGAAAATGTAGATGAACTTATGTTAAAAACGCTAGAAAAACTTTCCACTTTGCCAAAGAAAAACCCTGTTATAATTGAAAAATTTGACTTTGACAAAATTGACATTGACAGTATTGTTATCACAAAAATTTCTAATGGATTTGAGGTCAGTGGTGGAAAGATTGACAATTTTGTTAGAGGGGTATACTTAGATGACCCTCGTTCGTTTGCTTACTTTCAAAATCGTTTACAAGAGATGGGCATAATTGATATGTTAAAAAATCAAGGATTAAAAAACGGACAAACAGTAAAAATAAAAGACATAGAATTTGAATGGGTGGAATAGGAGAAAAAGTGAATACATATGATGTTTATTTAATAAAACCAAAAATAAGCGACAAAGATGAAATGGAAAATTTTAAAAATGAGTTTTTAGCAAATAATGAAAATTCTATGCCAGGTTCATCTGATTTTGTAAATTTTGATGATTACAAAAAGTGGCTGAAACATACAAGAGCATATGAAAAATCAAGCACTGTGCCAGTTGAAGGGCATGTTCCTGCCACTACTTATCTTTTAAAAAGAAAAACCGATAAGAAAATTTTAGGAATTTTGCAAATTAGGCATTCGTTAAATGATTTTTTAAAACAATTTGGCGGAAATTTCGGTGGGTCTATTCGACCGACTGAGAGAAACAAAGGTTATTCCGCAAAAATGATTAATTTAGGCTTAAAAAAAGCAAAATCTTTGGGTTTAAATAGAATATTAATCACATGTCTTAGCACTAATTTTTCATCAGCAAAGAGCATTGAAAAGGCTGGAGGTAAGTTTGAAGGCATGGCTTACTTAAAAGAAAAAGACGTGTATGTTAAAAGATATTGGTTTGAATAATAACAAATAATTGGAGGGAAGATATGTTAACATCAAAACAGCGCGCAAGTTTAAGAGCGCTTGGCAATGCGCTAGATCCTGTTATGCAAGTGGGGAAAGACGGTTTGTCAGAAAATTCATTTGAGGCAATAAATTTGTTGTTAGAAGCAAGAGAACTAATTAAAATAAAACTTTTAAAAACATGCCCATTAGATGAAAAAACAATTATGCAACAAATATGCCAGCAAACAAAAGCAGAACCTATTCAGGCTATTGGCTCAATACTAATAATTTATAGGCGATCTAAAAACAGAAAGAAAAATAATATTCAAATTTAAAGCAATTCTTTGTTGGTTTTATTTTTAGAGAAAGGATCATAAAGAGAGATTAATGCAAGAATAACAAGAAGTGATGCTACGATTGCATAATATAGATTGGCTCTGACAAAGAATGACGAAAAAATCAAAATTAAAGCAGAAAAGAAGTATCCCTTTGCTCTGGAACGATTTAAAGAATACATGGCAAGGTCTTTTAATGCTAGTTTTTTGTCTTTTTTGTAGGAATATTTGATTTCAGGATAAACGTCATATATTTTATATAATTTTTGATATGCATCATACTGATCTAAAAGCTGAACATCGATGTCAAAGTTTTTTACAAAAGAGGCCGTTTCTTTTAAAATGGAATGACAAAGAATGACTATTTTTGTAGGGTTGTGAGTTTTAACCGAATTTACAATTTTTACAACATCATCTTGTGATAAAGATAAAAAATTAAAATATGGGAATAAGATTATTTTGCTTTCTGGATGTAAAATTAAAACACTTTTGGATAATTTTTTACAACAATGTCGCGATGAAGCTAGCTTAAATAAAAATTCCAAATTGTTTTCATCCATGCAAAGTGAGAAGAAACAATTTTCTGCTTTTTCTCGCTCCTTGCTTTTCAAAAGTATATGGGCATTTTTCTTTTTAGTAAATATTCTTGAAATTATGTCAATAAGTATAGTAATAGCAAGTGAGATTAAAAAAGACTGCCAAAGCGATTTGACAAAGTACCTCACCCAGATAAAACTGATAAAAAATATCATCAAAAATTTAAAAAATATTTGAAAAATTCTAGAAACTTTTTGCATAACATAATTTTGAACAGATTAAGTAAAAAAAATAAGTCATATTTTATTGTTTTTTTAAGAAAAATATTGTAAAATGTTGTAGGAAAGGTTATGAACGAACAATTATTAAAAATTTGTGAATTATTAAAAAAATGTAAATGCAAAAATGTTGCTACGTTTGATTTGACAGAAAACGACGAAGCAAAATTTTTTGTTATTGCAAGCAATGTAAATCCTGACGATAACAAAAAAGTTGCTAATGAGCTTTGCGAAAATTTCGAACTGATTGGCGAAAAAGATGGTTTTCACAAAGGTGAATGGATCATACTTAGATTTGCAAATATATATGTTCATCTGTTTGTCGTTTCAGCTAGGATTAAGTATAATCTTGATCGACTTTACAAAAATAAAGAAATCGATCTTGCTAAATATTTGAAAAAGCAAAAATCAAAGTAAGTTTACTTTGATTTTTTTTTGTAATATGTTAAAATTTTTTCATGCAAGGAAAAATTAAATTGTGTTTTTTATGCACAGGCAACACATGTAGGTCATTTATGGCAGAAAGACTTATGAAGAAACATATTAAGCAGGCTGGCGTAGATTTTGTTCAAATTTCTTCAAGAGGACTTAACGCTACAGGTGAAATGAGTGCTGAATATGCTTGCAAAGCTTTAAAAGCACTTGGCGCAGATGGAAGAAAAAGAAAAAGCGTACAACTTAAAAGGTTTGACTTAAAAACGCTGTATGTTGCTATGACAAGTGCGATAAAAAACAAAGTAGCTGGGAAAGTTATTGAAATGAAAGACCTTTGTGGAGTCGAAGTGGCTGATCCTTATGGTCAAAGTTATAATGCTTATTTAGATTGCGCAAAACTTATAGACAAGGCATGCGAAAATTTGACTGAAAAATTAATTAAAATTGGAGGAGAAAAATGATAATACTCGCTTGTGATCATAGAGGATACGAGTTAAAGGAAAAAATAAAAAAATTTTTTAACAATGAATCGATAATAACGATTGATGTTGGGACATATTCAAAAGAGGGTGTAGATTATCCTGATTATGCAAAAAAAGGTGTGGCAAAAGTATTAGAAGATCCACACAATGTTGGAATATTTCTTTGTGGGACAGGGATAGGGATGAGCATGGCTGTAAACAGAAATCCTAAAATTAGAGGGGCTTTATGTTTAAATACAAAAATGGCAGAGTTGGCAAGAGCACACAATGATGCAAATGTTTTGGTTTTGCCAGGCGACAATATGAGAGCAAGTAAAGCTATAAGAATAATTAAAGTTTTTTTGACAACAGATTTTGAGGGTGGACGACATTTTAGACGAATTAAAAAACTATAAGGAGGTCAGTCGTGTTAAACATAATTTTTCCCGTTATAAGCGAGTTTGAATTAAACTCAACATATTTGAAGAAACTTAAAATAAGTGGAAATATTTTAGTTGGTGTCACAGAAGAAGGAGCAGAATTTTTTAAATTTAAAAAAACTGGTGTGAAGATTAAAGTGTTCAAAAACGGAAGCCGAAAAGAAGAAATAATCAACTCGCTACAAGAGCATTTAGAAGAAGGAAAAATTTTGATATTAAGAAAAAAATTGAAAGAAGATGAAATTTCAGGTTTTTTATCTTCTCAAACTGATATAACCATTTGCGCTAAAAAGAAAAGGAATAAAGTTGGAGAATTTTTTTATAGATTATGGGAAAAAATTATAAGGGTTTTGTTTGACCTTACATCTTTTGACGGTGATATCTCGGCTATATGTTTTTCAGAGAAATTGACAAGTGTTATAAAAAACATTCCAAATCTTTCATCAGTTTCTCGGATAAACAGGTGGAAGGGAGTTAGCGTAGGCGTTATAGAAACAAGCTCAAAACCTGCAAAAAAAGAATATTCGAAATTAAAAAACAACTTTATGCTAATAGGTTGGACATTATTGTTTTTGGGCGTTATAGCTTCAACAACAGTGTATTATGTTTTTAAGCCTGTGTCATTTTTGTCAATCTTATTATGGTTTGCTGGACTTTTGTTTTCTGGTTTGGGGGTATTAATAAGTATTGCGATTTATGTTTTAACTATCAAAAGTGGTAAAAGATATTTTTCAAAAGCAGAGGAGGTTTAAAATGTCAAAATTAAAAATAGGAATAAATGGTTTTGGAAGGATTGGAAGACTTGTTGCGCGTATATGTGCTAAGAGGGGTATTCAAATATGTGCAATAAATGATCCTTTTTTAGATGTCGATTATGCAAAATATCTTATTGATCATGACACTATACATGGAAAATTTGATATTCCTACTTCTGTTAAAAATGGAGATTTAATCATAGGCAACAGTTGTGCTAAATTTTTTGTTGAAAGAGAGCCTGACAAAATTCCTTGGGCGCAGACAGGTGCCGAAATCATTATAGAGGCAACAGGAAAGTTTACAAATTATGAAGGAGCCTCATTGCATCTGCAAGGTGGAGCCAAAAAGGTCATAGTAACTGCTCCTGGAAAGGGTATGCCTATGTTTGTAATGGGTGTAAATCACAAGGAATATAAAAACAGTATGAATGTTATATCAAATGCATCATGCACAACAAATTGTCTTGCTCCGTTGGCAAAGGTGATCAATGACGCTTTTGGTATTGAGCAAGGTCTTATGACCACAATACATTCGGCGACTGCTACACAGCTAACTGTTGATGGTGCGACAAAAAAAGATTGGCGTGGAGGAAGAGCAGCTTCATACAACATCATTCCGTCATCAACTGGTGCAGCAAAGGCTGTCGGTGAGGTAATACCACAATTAAAAGGCAAACTTACGGGAATGAGTTGCAGAGTTCCAACATTAAATGTTTCAGTTGTGGATTTGACCTGTTCGTTAAAAAAAGAAGCTACTTATGAACAAATCGTTGAAGCTGTTAAAAAGGCATCTAAAACAAATATGAAAGGAATTATGAGCTGGACAGATGACAAAGTCGTTTCGAGCGATTTTATAGGAGAAGAGCATACCTGCGTGTTTGACATAGAGGCTGGGATTATGTTAAATCCAAAATTTGTAAAACTTTTTGCTTGGTATGACAATGAGTGGGGTTATTCAAACAAGGTCGTTGATCTTGCTGAGCACATTAGTAAAGGATTAAAATAATGCAAAATAGATTAAACAATCAAAACGAACGTTGGTCTTGGGAAAAAATATTTGAACTGTTTGCTTATATCGGTATTGGATGTATTGCGATAGCTTTGCTTTTAAGCGCTATTTTTGGTAGTAAAACCCTTGCGGACATTTTTCGATGCGTGGGCGAAGCAGTCGCTTACATAGTGTGCATAGTTGTCGCTGGACTCTGGGTTAAAAGAAAGACGCATGTAGTTTGGTTAATACTTTATGTTGTCTTTACTGTTTCTATTGTTGTTCTATATATTGTGAATATAGCGCTATGAGGTGATAGTATGCGAAAACTTTTTGTAAGTGCAGGCTTTATTATAGCGGTTGTCATATCTGCTGTATTAGAAAATAAATTTGCAAATTATGAAAAAAATATAGTTACATTAGCATTAACTGCCGTATATTTTTTATATTGGACAGGCGAATTTATATATTCATTAGTTATGTTTTATAAAACTTTTCCGGAGAGATATAAGTTGTTTGTAGCTGAAACGGTCAATAAGAAAAAATTGTCTTTGGATATCATAAATGCAGAAGAAAAATATTATAAGAGAAAGTTTAGGCAAACTTTAATTAAAGAAAAATTTATTTATTACGTCGAAATAGCGCTAGCTCTTGGTGCAGCAATTGCCCTAATAGTTGCCATTTTTATATGATAATACTATTCGACATATTAATAAACATTTATTATGTTTAAATGTAATAAATTACTTGTATAATTATTGTTGCTGTGCTAAAATTGTAAAGCAAAAAAAAAAAGGAGAATGAATTTTTATGGTTACACGCGAAAAAAGTGAAAAAGGAATGTTAAAACTTACCGTTG
>CALVOH010000028.1 GCA_944350225.1 uncultured Clostridia bacterium
TATTAAAAATGTAAGAGTCAATTACTATCAAACTTCAATAGCAGTAGACGTGACGTCTTCAGGATATTCAAACATAAGCATTGGAGGTTTGGCTGTTGTAAACAACGGCACTATCACAAATTGTCAAGTCGTTTCTTACAATCCTAACGGTGAAGACGGGACAAACTTGGGCTTAAAAGTTGATTATTTCAAAGCATCAACGCCTTACTATATTGATGCAAATTCGAGCATTGAAAGTCGTGTGGCTGGCTTTGTTGTTGAAAATAGCGGATCTATCACAAATTCAAAGGTGGGTGGCGATGAAATAATTTTAATTGGCGAGCAGATAGGTAGCACAAATTACTTTGATTATTCCGTTCGCGAGCTTTCTTTGTTTGAACTTTCTGGTCAAGGAGATGTTGCAGGCTTTGTGATATCAAATTCGGGAGAGATCGCTTCGAGTGGTGCAAGCAATATTCAAATAAACAATCTTTCTTCTTCTGATTTGTCAAAAACATCAGGCTTTGTTGTAACGAACTCTGGGAAGATTCGTGCGTCAGCTGTGCAGGGTATAACAGGCCCAGACGATTTTAATGACGGTTATTCACTTTATCATAGGACAGGATCTAGCATAACAGCAAGAGGTATTGTTGCAGGTTTTGTTGTTGAAAATTCACAAAATGGTGAGATAAGTGATGGATATTCAAACATATTGATTTCAAGTGCCAACAATAAGAATAGTAATATTGGCGCAGGATTTGTTTATATCAATGCTGGGTATATTAAAACGAGTTATACAGCCTCAATGGTTGAAACAAACAATGCACGTCAATTAAATTTTTCGGGCTTGGATTCGGTTGGAAATTCTCTTAATACTGGCACGATAGAATTAAGTTACTATTACACTGTGAATCAAGAGTTTGATTCGTCAGGTGATGTTCAGTCATCTCTTAATGAAGCGAATTTGATCAATAAGGAAGAAGTGGGCAATCAAAATGCATATTATGGTTTTGTGTTTAATACAGAAGAAGGCGTTGATGATGGCGTTTGGAAAATGGTTGATGGCTATGGAATAGAACCTATCAGTCTGACAAAACTGACCATCTCGCACAGATATTATGTAGCTTCGGAAATTGAAGAAGAATACTTCTTGCCTTACGCAACGTTAAAAAATCAAAGTGATTCACTTGCAAAGGTTTATGACACATCTTATGGAGAAGAGATTAATCCTATTTTGATTAATTCTGCGCAGGATCTTAAAGAAGCAATGGGCGATTCAACTTCGACTTCTTTATCCTCACAGTTTACTGAAACTGAAATTTTAGGAGCGTATAGATTAACAACGGATATTGATTTATCAGAACTCAACAACGCCTTGGGCAATGCCGAGATTAAATCAGTCAATAAAACTTTTAAGGGTGTTATTGATGGAAATGGATTTACGATTGGCAATATTTCACTTTCAAGTGACCAAAAAACAGTTGGTTTGTTTGGAAAGGCTGATGGAGCATTGATACAAAATCTAAATATTGAAATTGATTCTATCGCAGCAGGATCTTCGGCCGTTGTTGGAGGCTTGGTTGGACTCGCAAAAGATACAAAAATAATCAACATTACTATGACTCAAAATGAGACGACAGAACAAACTCAACAGCGAGGAATTTACGGAAGAAACGTTACTGGCGGAATAGTGGGGGCTGCAATTGGAGATGGCGCTTTAATCGGTTTAACAGTTTCAGGTGCAACGGTTCAAAGCAATTACTATAATGTGGATACGCGATCAACTTTGGAAGCATTATACACACATGGCGAGTGGGAATTTGATCCTGCTAAAATTCGACAATGTGTGGAACAAAATGATGAAGGACTTTACAGCAATGGTAATTATGGTTTGGGGCTTGCCTCTTTTGCTGGAGCTATTGCCGGGTATGTTGATATTTATGATTCATCATTATATAATCAAACTAATTACACTTATTCGACAGCTCTTACAAACGTGGATTACAAGGTGGCACATTTACGTGTTAACAACTCACTTGAAGTTCGTGCAGAGGTAGTAGGTGGTGCAATAGGTTACACTGGAATTCAAACAAAGGTTCAGGATGCTGGGGTTTATGTTTCTCGTGGGGAAAATATTACAGCAAAAATTTTGTCTTACAACTTTATTGCAGGTGGGCTTGTTGGAATTGCAAACGGCGATTTCTATCAAGTGTTTACACAGCATGATGAAGAATTACAAAATGAAATTGAAAACAGCATGGCTAGTTACTATCTAAATGGCAATGTAAATGCAGAACGCGGTATTCTTGACCTATTTAAAAACACTTCTACGACAACAGAAGCTTATCAGCCGTTATATGTGGGAGGTCTCTTTGGGGTTTTAGGCAATGGTAGTGTTTATGTCGCTTACAGCAAGCTTAATGCAATCAACCCTAACACCAGCAATTCAGGTTATGCGGGAGGCCTCGCAGGTGGAGCATTCTCTGTTAAGGGGACTGATTTTGTTGTTGAAGATTCAGCAAGTGCTTCAATGATCTCGACCACTATACTTTTACGTGAAGTTTTTGTTACGGGAGATGTCTATGCTAATGGAGACAACACAAACAATGTCGCCACAAATTATGGCGGTCTGTTTGGTAGATTTATGCCTTATTCTAATGAAAAACAAAGTGAAGTTAAGTTGGCAATGGCAGCTGTCAATGCGTTCAACGAATATGGTATTTTAAGTGATTGCTACAAATCCACATCAACAAACAAGATCTCTACGATAAATTCTGTTGTCGGCGAGGGCAACAACGTTAAACCAGTTGTAAGTCAAGTCATTTCCACGACTGAAAATTCTGAAAATAAAAAATCATACGGCTATATGGGGACATACTCTTCAGGGACTACATCCATTCAGGTAAAAAGTGGAATCTATAAAGAATATGATTCCACAGAAAATGCTGATTTTGTATTTGAAGTTCAATCGCTCAGCACATTTGCTAATCCAGAAAGCGGTTATATGATCACAAATGGCGCATTTATCAATTCTAACGCTTGGGATGTTGAAAACTGGATACACACCACCGACAAACTTTTCCCTTCGATCAATTTGACAAGCTCGCCAACTTATATTTATCTCGATCAAGACAATGTTAAAGAAGTGCTAGATAAAATGCAAAACTCTTCAATTGAAGTCAGAGTTAGAGGAAGAGGTATAGATTCAAACGGTGATGTTTATTATGCTTATGTTGATTTAAGACCTTACGCATCAGAAGCAGGAGCACAAAATCCTTTCGTTAAGAACTTCTTTGGCAGATTGATTGGTGCAACAGATGGCACTTGGTTTAGTGAAAGCAATGGAACAACGAGGCCTTATGAAAAAAGAGACTTAAACTCAAATACTGCATTAAACAACAGTTATCCAGGTATTATCATCGATAAAGCTATGTTCCAAAATGTTGGCCAAGGTGTAGTCTTCCAAAATCTTAACGTCGTTTTTGAGGGGCCAGAAGAAGACTCCAAAATCAAAAACTCTTTTATAGCAAACAGCATTAAAGATGTCGATTTTATAAATGTTCGCTTCTGGTATTTAAACGTAGTGGAGATCAGTGGGGCAGACAAAATTGGACTTATCGCACCTAGTGCTGAAAATTGTAATTTTATTGGAATTACAATGTGCTTTTCTGCAACCTCAGAAAGTACCGAGGACGCAATAGTTACCTTTAAACCTTCATCTTCAAACATCAGTGCCATCAGTGCCGGATTACTTGTGGGAGAGCTTATTCAATCTTCGACTTTTGAAACGTTACGTCTGCAAAACATAACCATTAAGCACAATGATTTGTCAAACAAGTATTTGCTTAAAATTACTGAACCTACTCAATCAAGCCAAACTACAGAAACTTCGAAAACAAAAGATGTTTATGCAGGCCTTTATGTTGGAAACATAAAAAATGGCAATATGGACGAGGGGGTCAGCCCTTCAGGAGTAAGCATATCCGCGAAATTGCCACAAAACATAACGTCGACATTGGAGCCTGGTGATGGCACTGACACCGTGTTTAATTCTGGTATTTCGGTAGTTGACACCACCACTGACACATATGACTCGGTCTACGTTGGTGGATTGTTTGGAAGCATAGACACGGTTAGCACGACTTTTACACTTCAAAAACAAACATCTTATTCTCAAAGTGTTAAAGTAAATGTTAATGTAAATTCTTCTAATTCATTAATTGGTGGTAATGTAAATTCTTCTAATTCGTTAATTGGTGGTGTTGTTGGAAGCTTTAATGGTGAATTTAATGTTGTCGCAGACGGCGAAAACGCTCAAATTGGATCTGATATTGTTTTAGATGGAAAGCACGATGAATTATCTGCAGGGATGATTTTTGGTGATGTAGCAACAGGAAGTAGGATTGATATTTCAACAAACAAGCAACTTAAAATAGAAGGCTATATTTCGGTTAATGACACAGGTAATATAACAACAGCGAATTTAGGAAGCGTTGTCGGTGTAAATAATGGGACTTTAAACATCTCAAATGTCGATATTTCATTTGAAACGTTTAAAGGCAAAGAAATACCAGCACAGATTGACGATCAAGTTTTTGAAGCAAGCACAGTAGAAGACTATTTGTTTAAAGCCACAACTATCAATGCGGGAGCGCTAGTAGGGTTAAACAATTCTGGAACAATAACAATTGAAGGGAAGAATGACTCAACGGATCCTAACAATGCTTCTTTCAAAGTTAACACAGCACAAGAAAACATATTACTAGATGCGACAACGATTAATGCCGGTGGACTTATTGGAAAAACTACGGGTTCGGGTGTTGTTTCAATTTCAAATTACATCAACAATCAGGCTGTTATTGTTGCTGTTGGAAAAGCTGGCTCAGGCGCCACAAGTGTTGGTGGAATGATTGGCTTTGGACAAGTGCAGACGTCCCAAGTGCAGACGCCCCAGGATAAAAACCACTTATTAAAATAGAAAATTCGGCGAGCGATGTAAACATTTTTGTCAGCGAAAAGACCTTATATGCAGGTGGATTAATTGGACAGATTACAACCACAGAAACAAATCAAACAACGACAACGAGAGACGTTTTAAACGACGTTTCAATTTCTCAAAACGTCTTCTCTGGGGCTATCAAAGTCTATGGCGGGGCAAGTAATGAAGGTGCTCATAAAATAGGTGGGTTGATTGGGTCAATAGAAAAAGATGGAGATAAAGCTAATATTAAAACCACAATTTCTTCTAACAAAACCTACGGAGATGTGATTTACACAACAGAAGCTACAGTGACAACAGGAGAGGCAACGACAACAAAAGAGACAACATTTAATAGCCTTAACGAATATTATTTTGGCGGAATCGTTGGGTATGTCAATGCAAATGCAAACAGCACGACTATAAGTGGAAACATAGTCGCGTTTACAAACAACAATCAACTTCGCGGCGGAAAATTACATTTTGCAGATGCGATTGTCGGCATGGTCGCTGGCGATGACGATGGCGCTTCAACAAGTGTAATCTATGGTGACGACGAAGAACATGGCTACAACTATTATTCTTCACAATTAGTGCTTGCAACAAGTGACAATGCAATCGATTTGAATTACGAAACGAAAGGGGCTTCTGGTTATACTCCAAATAATGCAACAACTACGACGCCGGACGCTACTATAATAGACAAGTTAGCTGCAGAAGTAGGAGATTATTTTGGAACGAAACTTAAACCTATCACTGATGGCACTGCAACAACTTCTTCATCTAACGGAATAACTTATTACACCACGCAATATCCAGAAACACAATCTGACCCTTATGCTTTTATAGGAGATTGGGTGGAGCAAGATGACACATTAACAACATTAAACGAACACAGCTTTATTTCTGGTGTCAGCACAAATTTAAATTTTGAAGATATTGAAGATCCTAAAGAAAATAAGAATGTGAAAGCAAATGACACAAACAGAGGTGGTATTGTTGACACCATGAATGGTGGGATAGTTTATGCCTGCATTTCTGCGGGAACTCTCTCTGTGGGAGGAAACGTCCAAGCAAACGTTGGTGGAATTGTGGGAAGCATGGTGTCGGGATATATTAACGAATGCTCATCATCACTTAACGTGACTTATAGGGCAGGTGGTTATAGCGAAGGTAATGGAGGAACAGCATCAGCTGTGGCAGTTGTTCTAGCAGGCAACGCTAAGAAGATATTCATAAACAACACCTACACTTCTGGTAATGTTACATCTTACATTGACGCAAACCTTTACGCGTTTGTAAATGGGACAGATTCTACAAACATTTCAAACAGTTACACGATTTCAAGAATCAGCTGGAATGATTATACTTCATCAAAGACAACACCAGATTCAACAATAAAAATAGGTATAAGTGGTTCAAGTTTAAAAGCAGGCTTTTCATATGACCCAGACGCAATGGGAGATGCATATGGGGAAGAGAATACTGAAACGCAATTAGATAAACCTGATGAAGCATCTGACAGTACAGCTTTACCAAATTGGATTTATCCTGCTTCAAACAGCACAAGCGACAGTGGTTCTATTAACATCTCTGGTTGGTCGAAAAGTGCGGATGTAAACTATGGCTATCCAGTGCGTAATTTTGGTGCATTTAAAGCTTACAAAACACAAGAAACAGTTGTAGAAGGTGAAAGTGCGATAACCTACGACCTTATTCCTAACATAACAAAACTCAAACAGACAAGTGGCACAAACCAAAATTACAAATTGGTTAATGACATCGACCTTGCAAAGACCTCATATTCAGGAACATTAGATGATAGCCCTAAATTTGCTAGTGTTGACTTTACTTACGTTGAATATTTCGACGGCGATGGTCACACAATCAGCAATTTGAAAGATTATACACTGTTCAGTAAAGTTAAAAACATTTCAAACCTTAGAGTTATGGATGCTGAGTTAACCAATCAACGTGCCGTTGTGGCTTTAAATGTGACTGGTAGTGCTAGCAACGTAATTGCTTCCGGCACTTTGAGTTATAGTGGCACATTAACTGCAGATAAATACATTGGTGGTGTTTTTGCTTATGCTTCTGAGAGTATTGATGGTTGCAAAAACTACGTGAAGATGGATGTGACTTGTGATGGAATCGACATCGGAGGAGTTGTTGGAAAATCAGTAGGCACAAAAATATCAAATTGCTTTAACTATGCACCTATTAATGCTGTAAACAAAAACGCGAATGGCGGTGGCGGTTATGTGGCAGGTGTTGTCGGCAGTTGGAGTGCTAGTGCTACAGATAGTACTGTTTCAAACTGTGGAAACGAAAACACCGTGTTTAATGGTTATACAAAAACTGTAGATAGTGATGAAATTGAAAACGACAATAATTATAGTGCAGCGGGCATTGTTGGTTGGACAAACACGGCCGGAAGCATATCTAATTGTTATAACACTTCAATGATTAAAGCGGGGAATAAAGGAATAAATAAGACATCAGGTTCTTCCAAAGCAGCGGGTATTGTGGCGAGCACCACAGGATCTGTTTCGAGTTGCACCAACACCGGCTTCATCGAAGCCCTCGGCTCGACGAGTGAGGCTATAACACAGTTTAAGATTAATACGCCCTGGAGCGAGTATACTGATGCCGGGAAACCTTTAAAAGATACTTGGGCAAATGATTCTTCTTCTACTACAACAAGTCAAGGATATATCTACAAATTAAATGCTACTGATATTAAAAACGTTTATGTAAGTCAAATTGCGTTAAACAATTCTTCAGTTGAGATTGGCTCTTCATGTTCTGCAACAGGCTCGGTTTATAAAAACGGTTTATTTGGATCTGTCGAAGACAGTGTAGAACTTACCCCTCCGTCTTATGAGCCTGGGCTTATAGGGACAGAGGGTAATACTACGGCAAAAGAACTATCTCTTCATAGTGGAGATATCAAGATTTATTTTGCTAATGAAAAAAGTGATAAACCAACTCCAATCATAGCCGAAACTGACGAGCTTGGCATGATGACAAAATTCTATATCAAATCTACTAGAACTATTATGTATGCTAATTCTATTACTAAAACGCAAACGCGCTACTGGAATGTTGTTGACATCAATGGTTTGCATACAGGTGCTAGTTACTCGGCCAATCAAAATTATTATGCACAACAAGCGACTCAGTCACAAAAGTACGAAGTTTCAAGCTACACTGAACCTTCAACAACCACCACTTCATCTTCTGGTGATGTTCAAAATGTGACGATTTCAGGCAATACTTATGCTTTTGTTGAAGATGTAAATGGTTTTACTGCTTCAGTAAACAATCAAACAAAAACGGAAAAATTTGATGTAGAGGGAACTATTGGTGGTAAATCAATATCTGATTTAGTAGATCAAGGATATAAATTTAACGTTGGTTTAGAATATAATAAGGAATATATTTCAACTGCAAGGGCAGATGTTTCTGTTGGCAATGATGACAATGATGGCAAAAAGCTTAGTATAAGCATTAAATACGTTCCTGTAAGAAACGTTAATGGTTATGCATCAATTAACTATACTATTACAGCATCAAAAGAAGATGAAAGGATAGAGCATTATTTGAATGCAAGCACTTTGATTTTTGAAGAGGGCACAGTTAAGATATATTATAGTGATACAAGTGGATTGGCTGGAGGTGGTCAATATAAGATTGAAGACAAAGTGTTTACATACTCTATAGGTACTAATGGAGCACTTAGTTATTTCTCTTATTCTGGTAGTGACGCAGAAGATGTTTATAATGATCTTAAAAATAAAGGATCTGTTTCGATCATCATAAACGAAGGGGATACGATCGACGCGACACAAAGCATAGTTTTAAACACATCCTCACAGGTTGACAGTATATCTACGGAAAACGAAAAAACATATTTTTCAAATACTGACAGACCTTGGCTACAAAGTTATGCAGTTGAAAATTCGCATTCATACAGTGGCACTAGTTCATGGACTTTAACAAACTCTTTCCAAATAAAAGGTAAATTGTCTTCGTTTGATGTTTCATATAAATATGACAATACGGATGGTTTTAGAGCCGATTGGGAGATTTTAGATGTTAAGGATCAGGATCAGTTCAAATCGACGAGCCATTTTAATTTTGGTTCATTTGAATGGAATGAATGTTATGTAAGAGCAAAAATGACTTACAACGAGAATTCTAAGATTACAACAATATTGTTGGAATGCATTTGGTCCTGGGGAAGTTTATTAGAAGAAGAAGAAATGGAAGATTTATCATCAAATGTTTCATATACATTCCATTTTGACAATGAGGGAGATGAAATAACAAATTATCTTGAAGACGATTTTGCGACGTATAGTTATACTACAAACACTTCTGGCGAAAAGCAATTGCAAGTTGCAGTGAAAGATGGGGCAGTAACAGAACCAACTCTCGTTATCGCTTCAGGGAAAGCTAAACTGATAACACCTTCTTCTACAAGCAAAACTTTAACTTTTGACGGAGAAGTTTCTTCAATTTCAAAAATTGGTATAAGTAAAGCAGAGTGGGAAGATGCTGTAACCTTTAATGATAGCAACAGTGATGAGTATGTTGATCAAATAGTTTTTAAAATTAAGGAAAATTGCTTGGCGATATATACAGTTAATGACATAACAAAGTCAATAAGTAGTACGGCAACGGACAGGGAGTTGGTTTTTGATCTTGATGATAATTTGACTTCGCTGACTATAACAAGAAAAGCATTGCTGTATAACTCATCTTCATCTATTACCTATGAAGATGAAGGGATTGTTAAAGTTGATGAAGAGCCAACAGCAACTGTTTACACGTTACGTCCAGTATTGTATAAAGTTTTTTATGATGAAGATGGCAATATCAACAACTTTACTGACGTCGAAATAAATGCTGAGAATACATTTGTTTTAAACGGAATAACTTACACAGCAACTTTAGATTCAGAAAATTTAATAATTACTTCGGTAAGTCAAGGTGGGCAAGATTATACGACCATTTTCCCTGAAAGTTTAATTAATTTAAATGGCAAATTGTATTATTATGCTTTGGCTCAAACTGAAGGAACACTACAAATGAGCTTGTTGGAAGCGTATTTGGGCGAAGGTGGAATTATTAATGTTGACGGAACTGATTTCATCTACGAAGTTTACGGTGAACCGAATAATTATGCAGTATATCTTTATGATTTATCCTTGAATCCAATTAGCAAAGATGAAGATACGGGTTCGTATATTATAAATTCTTCTACATTTATTTTGGAAGAATATTTAAAGGAGAGTGTTACTGTAGAACCTTCTGTTGAAGATGGAAAATTGACGGTTAATGCACCTGAAGGCTCAACATTTGATTTATTTTCTGTGATTGAGCTTAACTACCAAGCAAAAGCTCCTAGTGTTAATATAGTTTTGCCAATTGAAAACAATACTTATACTCTTGAGAAAGATGATTATGTAGACGAAATAACATACACTACTGATGACGAAACTCCTGTTACATCAAGTCCAAAAAATATAACATTTGGTCCATGCTCTCAAGGTACTCAAATTGAGATCACTAAGAAGTATAACAATTATTCAAATAACAAAGCAACAGAATATGTTGGATTAACTTCGTCTAGCACTTCGTATTATAGTGGAATTGTTTTGACGAAGGACATAACGATCGGCACATTAAGTGAAGATTTAATTTTAAATTACAATCTGGCAGGCAACGGGAAAGTTATTAATTTTGTTCGTAGAAGCAACGCTAAAAATAGTTTGTTTAACGACTCTATAAAAGACGAAATCTTTATTAAAGATGTTTCTATTGCGGGTAGTTTGATTTATCCAGAAGAGAATACTGGTATTATAGCAAAAGAAATTAGTTCTTCATTAATAAACACAAATGTTTATGGCACAATTGATTTAGATAGAAGCCTTACTTGTGGTGGTGTCGCCTATAAAATAAATAGCAATCCTACAAAGCTAAAAAGTTATGTTTCAATTTCGCATGACACATCGAATGTGACCAGGAGCGATGATAACAATTCAACCGGCAACATGGCCGGTGTGGCTTGGGAAATGTCTGGCGGGACATACGTTGACTATTATGGCACTATTATCGGGACAAATGGGTCACACGGCACCACTTACGACAATGATGGTACTAAAAATGGTGAGGACGGTCAAGGTGTGTTTGCTCTTGCTCGCAAGATATCCTCAACTCCAACAAACTTTACTTTTGGTGGAATTATTAAGTCAGGAGATGGTGGAAGCGGTTCGCGTGGACTTGACGGTAAAGAAGGAACTGACGGCTGGGCAGGAATTAGTATAGATCGTAATGGTATAAAACGAGAAAATATTAGGCATTTATATTTAGATGATGAAAGTGTATCCTATTATGAATTTTTAGCAAATAAAAATAGTGATCCAGGTTATCATAACCCTACTAAGGGGACTGATGGAAACTCAGGAGGAGGTGCAGGTGCAAATGGAGGTGTGTTTGAGTATGAAAACAGCAGTAATAATTCACAAAAAAAGATAACTGCTTCTGTCGAGAACAGTACGCCTATAAAAGGTCAGGATGGAAATAATGGTTGGATAGGGGTTAACATGTTGCAGTATGTTGATTTCAGGCATTGGAAAAAAAGTAGACCACGTGTGTCTGATTTAAATACTATTGTAACTGGTGTTATTACAAATGGGGGTACAATCGATTCGGTGGCTTTAAATGTATCCTTTATGTCTAGGGAAAAAGACGATTTCACATTTAGTAAAACTGAAGGCAATTATTTGGTGGGAATTAATTGCGTCACCGGTCCAGCTACTGGAGGAACAGAAACAGTTTATGTCGATGAAAAATTAATTAACAGCAATTTCGGAGATTATTCTATTAAATCGGTAGGCAGTGGATATGTTAATGTTAATGACAAAATATTAATTCTTGCCTATAGGTATGCTAAACATGGTTATTTAGATGGCCAAATCAGAGCGAAAGACTGTGAAAAGAGGTTCATAGTAATAGATGATCCAGTGAGTGCAGAATGTTCTTAAATTAATAAATGCTTCTTGTTATAAACTAAAAACATCGACTAAAAAGTCGATGTTTTTAGTTTTTATGGTTTTTATTTTAAAAATTAATAATTTTTGGTGGATTTTTTCAAATATCATAGTTAAAATATGACAGTTAAAATATTATGCTTAAATATAGAGGTTAAAAATAGTGGTTAAAATATTATGGTTAAAAACGGTGATGAAAATGTAATATAAATTTACAAAATATCATGGTTAAAATAAAATGGTTAAAATATATTTGTTAAGGTATAAACGTTTTTAGTAAAAATGTATTAAAACTATTTATCTACTAGAAGATTTTAATATTTGATTTTTAAAGTAAAATAACTTATGCTTT
>CALVOH010000029.1 GCA_944350225.1 uncultured Clostridia bacterium
TCCAATCAAATTTTCCGCAAATAGGGCAGGCAATATGGTGGGTTTTTATATAGCTTTCCATTTCATCATTTGTCATCGTGTCAGGATTTACCTTTCCTTTCGAGTGAGAAGAAATTAAATTGTCAGCACGACAGCGTGATTTACAATTTTTGCAATCCATTTTTGGATCTGAAAATGAAGATGTGTGACCGCTTGCATCCCACACTCTTGGGTTCATAAGTATTGCCGCGTCAACTCCATATGAAGTTGGACACTCTTGAACAAACCTTTTCCACCATGCGCGTTTAATATTGTTTTTTAATTCAACGCCAACAGGTCCGTAGTCCCAAGTGTTTCCCATGCCCCCATATATTTCACTTCCTGGGAAGATTATGCCTCTTGTTTTGCACAAATTTACGATTTTATCTAGATTTTTTAATTTTTCCATACCTTTTCTCCTTAAAAAAACCCTATGCTAAAATAAGCATAGGGGCGATTTTTTAGTTCGCTGTTCCACCCTAATTCGCAAAAATGCCTTATTAGTTGCCTTTACGCCGGCGCGCGTCAGCTCGGGAGTTGCCAATTCCTTCATAGCTAACATAATTGTATTCATTTGCTTTGATTTTGTCAACATTTTTGTGGCATGTGATTATAGATTTTTTTATTGCTAGTTAAACTTTTCGTTGTATTCTTCAAACGACATAGCTCTGTCTATAACGTGATTTTCATCGCGAATGTCTATTATCCTGTTTGCCACGGTTTCGATGATCTCCTGGTCGTGTGAAGAAAAAAGCAAGACGCCCTTGAAGTTTTTCATGCCGTTGTTTAAAGACGTTATGCTTTCAAGGTCTAGGTGGTTTGTCGGTTCGTCCATTATAATCAAGTTTGAACTTTCAAGCATGGTTTTGGCAAACATGCATCGTACACGTTCGCCCCCTGACAAAACGTTTACAGGTTTTAAATTTTCTTCTCCTGTAAAAAGCATGCGTCCTAGCCAGCTTCTTATAAATGTTTCATTTTGATCTTTTGAATATTGGCGTAGCCAGTCCACCAAAGACAGTTCGCAATTTTCAAAATATTCTCGATTGTCCTGTGGAAGATAGCTGACTGAAATAGTTTTTCCAAAATGAATTGAGCCACTGTCAGCTTGTTCTTTGCCTGTCAATATGTTAAAAAGCGTTGTAATCACTTGCCCGTTTTGAGCAAAAAATGCAATTTTTTGATCTTTCTCAACATTAAATGATAAGTTGTTGAAAAATCCCTTTTTTGTCAGTCCCTCCACCTTTAATATTTCTTTTCCAATTTCTTGATCAAATTTGAAATCTACGTAAGGATATTTTCTTGAAGAAGGCTTTATGTCTTCAATTGTCAGTTTTTCAAGTTCGCGTTTTCTACTCGTTGCCTGCCTTGATTTCGAAGCGTTTGCAGAAAATCGTGCAATAAATTCTTTTAATTCTTTTGCCCTTTGTTCAGCCTTTTTGTTTTGATCTTTCAATTGTCTAGCAATGAGTTGACTTGATTGATACCAGAAATCATAGTTTCCTATAAACATGTTGATTTGACCAAAATCTACGTCACATATATGCGTGCAGACTTTGTTTAAAAAATGTCGGTTGTGTGAAACGATGATCACTGTATTTTCAAAATCTAACAAAAAGTTTTCCAGCCAAACAACCGTTTTAAAGTCGAGATTGTTTGTCGGCTCGTCTAGTATCAAGATATCTGGGTTGCCAAAAAGCGCTTGCGCGAGCAATACTTTCACCTTTATTTTTGGATCGGTGTCTGCCATTAAATTGTAATAATCTGCTTCTTTTATCCCGAGATTTTGCAACAGTGTTTTTGCCTGTCCTTCTGCTTCCCAGCCTCCAAGTTCAGCAAATTCGGTTTCTAGATCACCAGCGCGAATGCCGTCAGCTTCTGAAAAATCAGGTTTCGCATAAAGTGCATCTTTTTCTTGTTGAATTTCCATAAGACGTTTGTGGCCTAAAAGAACGGTGTTTAAAACCGTTTCATCATCATAAGCATTTTGATTTTGTTGTAAAACGCTCATTCTTTCACCTGGCGTAATAAAGATCTCGCCGGTGTTCGGTTCTAGTTCGCCGGTGAGTATTTTTAAAAACGTGCTTTTCCCGGCACCGTTTGCTCCAATTATGCCGTAGCAATTGCCTTTTGTAAATTTTAAATTTACATCTTTGTAAAGAGTTCTTCCACCAAATGCCAATGAAATGTTGTTTGCTTGAATCATAAATTATTTCCTTTTATTGCAAAAGTATATATGAAAAAAAATTAAAAGTCAAATGTCTACGAGCGAAAAAATTATTTTAGAAAAAGAAGAATTTTTAAAAAAATAACAATAATAATTAAAAAACAATTAAAAAAATATTAAAAAAATTAAAAAAATATTTTTTTTCTTTAAATTTTTATAAAAAATGAAAAATCACAAATAAAATTATTTTTCTAAAATGTTGGCAAAAAATATAAAATTAATTACAAAACATGCTCAAATATTTTTTTCGTAATTTTTTTATGGATATAATTTTTTAAAAATAATAAAACCTTTGTCGTTTGTTTGGTATTTTTTGTCAAAAAAAGTATAATTAAAATGTAAATTTATGCAAAGAATATCCTTGAAGGATTAAGGAGGAGTATGAAACTAAAAGCACCAAAAACTTGGCAATTGGTTTTAATATTTGTGTCAATAGTTCTTCTCGCCGTTGGTGGAGGAGTTTTGTATGTGTATTTGACCGACGGGTTTAAGACTAAAGACGTTTATCCTGAAATTGAAATCACCGATTCAGACGACGTTTTAAACAATTCACAGTATGAGGTAACGGATGATTTTGATTTGGTTTTCACTACTCAAACTGAAGGGGTTAACAAAAGGGGTATAACCTTATCTTTTCCTTCGGGAGTTGCATTTACTCGTGATGAAGAAAACGGAACAATTTCGGATGGCGTTATCACCGTTCCAGAAAAAGTGAGCTTGGACGAAAAAGTTACCGTCTCTTTGGTAAAACAAGCCTATGACAAAAACAATAATTTGGTTGAAGATGTAGAAAACTATAATGAAGAAGAAAATGGGAAACTGACTTACATAAACAAAGGCGGAATTTCAAATCTTGTTATTACGCCTGAAAACAACACAGACTATAACCAAAAGATCACAATTGCAGTTGATGTTCCTGTTTTGTCGTTAGATCTGAAATTTGTCGATGTTACAACCGGCCTTGAATATGAAAATGCTGATGGTACAACTATAATTCCTGAAGGTACAAATTTTAAAGCGGTGCCTGTTTTTACTCCTCAGGCAAGCGCTTACAAGTATAGCGATGACAAAAATTCTGCTTTACAAAACAAACGTGAGAAGGGTGTTTATTACAGTTTAGGGACAAATACCACGGGTATACAATTTAATTATTCGCAAGATAATGTTTATTTCACTGCGTTAGAGCAGGTTTCACAAGACAACATAATAAATGCTTACACATTTAAGACCGCAAAGGCCGAGGATGATTTTCTCGCACAAAATTCTTCTCTTGATGGCGAAGCGCTTTATAATCAAGCGTTAAGTGTTTTATCAAACAGCAGTCAGGGGGTTGTTGGCGAAACAAACCTTTCCGTTATTGAAGCAAATGTGGGATTGTTCAGTATTCTTCAAAATTCCGCCGAACACCCTTACGAACTTAGCGTAGACAAGCTCTTTACTATTTTAGCAGGCAACAACAATCCAAACGGTGGGGCGCTGAGTGCCACCATTCAAGACATCCACGGCGCAGATCTTTCTGGAATGATTAGAAATATTGGAATGAGAGTGATTTCTGCGACGGACTCAACTGGTCAAGATCTTATAGGTAAAGTCGATCTGAGAGGTGGTAATGAAAGACTAGCAAGCAACGAAAATTCTTATGTTTTAATAAACTCAAATGTTCGTGATTTAAACCTAGCTTATTTTGAGCTTTCTTCAAGCGTAGAATGTGAAATTCAACTTGGAATAGTTCTCATCGTTCAGGACGAAGAGGGAAATTACAACATATTCGAAGAAGAAAAGATTTTGTATGCTTCGGTTTCAACGCATGAAGAAGATGGTGTTGAATGGGATACCGATTGGGTGGATGTAGAAGGTATAAATTTAAAGATCATATACGACAAAGGAGTCGCTGTACCTGCCCAATATAATCAAAATTTGTATGACGTAGCTGTCGTTCCTGCAAGCAACGTTTATCAAAGAAAGGTTGTTTTTGCCTATGGCGATGGGATCGAAGATTATGTGTCTTATTCACAACAAGGTCAGGGTACTTATTCCTATAATGGCGGGAATATTGAGTTTTACCCTATAGAAGCTGGAGAATTGGTTGTAAATCATGCGACATCGTTTAACATCGTGTTTGCAACAGTTCAAACCAACGCATACAACGAGCCAATATTTAACGAAGATGGCACATACAAGTTGATTAAGACTTCTTCACCAGTTACGGTGGATGTAGAAGATAGCTTGCGTGGAATAAACAGTGTTGAAGTTGAAGTGACAAATGGAGACGTGTGGCTCAAGGGCACTCAAGCACCTGCTTATGCAATCCCATCTGGGTCAAACATAACAGGCGACACTATTGGCGAGACTATTAAAATGACCATTAACGTAGAAAGTGGCGACGAGCAATTGTTTATAGATGAATTTAACAACGGCAACATCACTTTCTTCGCTTCTAAAGATGAAAACGGTGCTGGTGAAAAAATAACAAACGTATTTAGATTTGGCACACCTGTTTCAAATGGTGCAGGAACAGGCAGTGTTTATTTATACATAGGCATCGAGCCAAACTTAAAATTTTCAGTTGAAAGAGGCGAAAATTATTATTTGTTTGTTGAATACAACAACTCAATTTCTACAGAAAGTGAGGTTGCAAATATTGGTGGGGCAGACAGACTTGATTATATAACGGTTTATGATCAACAAACAAAGACGATTAAAAGTGGTTTAGAAGGCAAAAATCTCACTGTTACGCAAACATTAAAATCAGACGGCACAAGTTCAATAGATATAACAGGATTAGAAGAATCAGGTGTTGATTTAAACGCACTAAACAACTATTTTGCAGAATTTGGAGAAGAAAATCAAGACGGTATTAAAACTCTGGATCAATACGGCAGAGAGTTTAAGGGAAATTACAGTATATCTTCTTCGAACCCTACACTAGTTATGGCGAATGATATTTCGAAGACAGTAAGTTTTGGAAATGGAAGTGGCACTGCAACGGTTACCATCAAATCGGGATCTGCCACCATAACTTTAAACTTTAGTGTTACGAGCACAGGCGTTTCGTCGATCTATGTGCTTGATCAACAGTATACAGGCACATCTTCTGTTTCGTATAGTTACACTCCGACTGGGGTAGGAGACGGAAGCACAGAAATAATATTAAAAAACGAAAGTGGCGACCCAGATAGTTCGTCAGTTGACCAGGGCATTTTGACTGTTTATGTAAATGGCAGTGATGTAAATGACGGAGATAAATACAGTAACGATGCCTATACAATCACGTTGGCGCCAACGTTTTTATCAGAAGTAAATGCCGACTTGTGGAATATGATATCGTATAAAACGTCATCAACTGACGGTTTTAGTGAAGAAGGAGCAGTTCCAACAAGTGAAACTGAAATTTATTCTTTGCGTCTTAACAACCATTTTGGGCGAAGTGTTACATTGATTTTCAATGCTCGCAATGAAAATGACACCCTCAACTTCACATTCTCACTTACAATTCAGCCAACGGCCCAACTTACTGAAAACAGTTTAAATCAAGTGAATTATGGTGAAGGGATCACAGGCGTCGAAAAGCATACAGATACAAACACAATAGGCGTTTATGCTGGCTTTGGCATTAATTTGAATAATACAAGTGGCACAGACACAACAATACCTAACGATGTAAAAAATTATTTGCAGGTAAATAATGTTGAGTGGGGCGCAGTATTTGAGGGAAAATATTACATTTACCAAGATGGCTCGATAAAAACAGAAAATGAAAATGGATATATTGCTCAAATCAATAAAGGGGTGCTTACCTTTAATGATGTCACTCAGCCGACTTCATATAACATAAAGCTTTATGCGGTAAACATGCCAAATGTCGATCCTTTAAAAGGCAACTATTATGGTTTTTCGATTGACCTTTCATTTGTTGTCTATCCAAATTTACAAATAGAAAAACCTAAAACTACGAACGGAACTATTAGCCCTATTAGCCTATTAGCTATGGCGCAAGCAGGATCTAGCTATTCATACACGAACATTTTCAAATTAAGCCGAATCACCACTTACAAAGTTTCGTCACCATATAACACTTCAATAGGAACCAATGATTTGACTGATACTTTAAAGGCTGGTGGTTTGGTAGGTTCGTATAAGTTTGTAGACGAAAACAACAATGACCTTGAATACATTAAAGTTGATATGCAAAAAAACGGTAATATAAGCAGAACAGAAAAAAGTTTGCATTTTGACAGAAACACTTCTTCAAAAGAGATAGTTTTATATTGTTATGACAACTGGGGAAATGTTATAGCGTCAAACACGTTTGATCTTACACTCGGGATAGATGTTGAAAAACTTAAAAATAGTACTACCCCTCTATTGCAGACAGCAGATGGTGTAAATGCGATAGAGAAGGCGCTTAACTTTGATGATAAAAAAATGGCGTTAATCACGCAGTCATCAATAAAGGTTTCAGGAAACTGGGAGTATAAAGGTGACGCAACTACCGGCTTAACTGCCGAACTTATATCAACGGTAAATAGTGATTTTTACAGAGTTACTTCAACGCAAGAAGATAGATATACACTAAGCCTTCAATCCAAAAATCAAGCACTTAGATATGACAACAACGCTTACATAAGATTTAATTTTTTTAAGAGTGCAGACGGTTTAGCAGACGATTTAGATTATGCTACGTGGGACATTCCGGTTGTTTTGTCACAGATTGGTGGTGATTTCCCAGGTGTAGATGATGCTGACCTTTATGAGGTCATAAACAACGGCGTGAATGCAGACGCTCTTGGCGGAGGAGCTTACAACCTGCTTGATTTAGCAGGGTTAACCGCTACTAGTGGAGACATTACCATTAGTTTTAGCTATTTAAAAGATGGCGCTGTTTCGACTGATTACAGCGATTCGTTGATCAGCTCATTGACAAATGGAAACATTGTGTTTAAAAACCTTTCAACAAATTATTTTGGACTTGTTGATGGAAAATTGCCAATAGATATTCAAATTACAATGTTGAAAGGCGATTTCTCTCATACGTTTATATTACACCTCTTTGTTACTCCAAACGCAACACTTGACTCCGTAAATTATCCATATGAAGAAGCAACAACAGAATATTTAAGTGTTGAGTCTTCATTGCCCGTAGATCTCGAAGATGCACATTCTAACGGAAACAAACGTTTCCCTGATATTGCAACTCCAACTGTGGAAGAGAATTTGACTGGACCTCTTACATCTAGCGATGACAATATTTTTACGGGCAATATATTGATAAACGAAAAGGCCTACAGCGTAGAATATACTGCAGAAACAAATCGATTGACTTTAAGTTTTGGTGAAACTGTTGCCAAAGGTGAAAACGGAAAAATAATTGTAGAAGGCAAAGAATACAGCTATGCATTTAACGATTCTACATTAACTCTAAGTTTACTAGGATTAGGCGAGGCGACTTACAAAATAAAAGCATTATATGTGGACGGAGTTGAAGCTAGTTATGACAATCTCGTTTCTATCTCTGGAAGCGAGCTTACACTGACGAATGCAAACAACGGACTTGACAACTCAACTTTGATTGTAGAAAAATCTTATTCAAATTTCTTTGGCGAAACTCTTGAATACATCTTTACAATCAACAGCACAAATGTTGAATATTTCTTAGACATTAAAAAGGTTGATGATGAAAGCGCTGACAAGGTTTCCCAGGAGAACGGTGATTGGGTCATCAACCTTGGACGTGGCGGAGGAGAGCACCAATTTTCAATTACAACCAAACAGCGATGGGAAAATGGTGAAGAAAGCTCTGTTTTACCTAACGAGGTGGAAACGATTCTTCAAGCGCCAAGTGTAGAAGGTTATAGTTTTACATTAGACACAACTGAAACAAATCTTAAAATGTTGACAATCACGATCCCAGAGTTTGTGGAGGCTGACAAAGAGATCAAATTAACTTTTGTGATAAACGAAGGACAAGCAGAAATAAACGTAAAAGTTTTAATCCCAGCGACAGTTGATATGCAATGGACGACTGATGATACCTTGCGTGGAGGAAGCGCTTATGATATTGCAGAAGATTTGTTAACAAATTTAAATAAAGACGGAACTTTAGGTGAGAGCGCATTTGTAAAAATTAAAGACGTTGCGTTTGAAGATGTCAATACTGAAAGTTCAGGAGCTGATTATTTGAGCTCCAATTCTGAAAATAGTCAAATAATAATTCAACCAATATATAAAGAAAGCAAAACGGCAAAAATAAAAGTAGAATATCAATATGTTAAAAACATTACAATTGATGGGAAAAGTTATTATGTAGATTATGATAGCGATAGTAATGATTTAAAATTATATTATGTAATCATAAGTGAGGATAATATAATAACAGTCGATGGTAAAACATATTCAGTAAGTTTTGTTGATAACGTAGTAACATTAACATCGCAAGATAGCATAAATGGAAGTGCTGGAAATATTGAAATTGACGGTGAAACATATTCTTACAGTTACGAAACGAGTTCAGAAAGCGAGGGAACCGATGGAGCAATTGTTACAAGTGACACCGCTGGAACTCTGACTATTCTTAAAGATAGCGTTGAGGTTGGGACTTGTGACCTTTCGCAAGAAAATCCTTCAGTAACTATAAATGGCAAAACCTATAATGTTGTTTATTCTTTTGAGAGCAACACTTTGACATTAAGTCAAATTTATACAAGCGAAGGGGGTTCAATCTCACTAGATGATAAAACATATTCGGTAAGCATCGATAATGATTTAACAAAGTTGACTTATACTATATCAGGAGAACTTGGATCAGGGACACCTGGGAGCATTGACGTTGAAAGTAAAAATTATACCTATTCTTATGATGCAGAAGATAAAAAGCTATTGTTCAATAATGCCGATGACGAAGAAGAATATTATACTTACATTCAAACAGGTTATACTGAAAAAACGTTTAATTTTGAACCAAACATATCGATCAAATCGCAGGGCATAGGAGATATTCTTGCAAGGGGCACCAAAACAATTGCATTGACGCAGATATTGGAAAGCTCTGACACAGTAATAACTTCGGGTGGAGAATACACCCGTAATATCGTCAACATCGACGAAAATTTGTTTGCGAGTAACGGGATTGATGTTGTAAATTCAGGGAGTGAAAGTGACACAGAATATCCTTATTTACAAATCACGCCAAAATATGTTGGACAAAACACACCGGCGAGAATAGTGTTTACTTTGACTTATGAAAAGGAGGATGGTTATTCATTTACAACAGATAATATTGAGTTGACATTTACAATAGTTGCTGCAGCAACCTATGATGTTTCTTACCCAAATCCTTTTGGAGCAGTTGATGATCTTGGTTATGAGAGTTATTCCAAGAGCGCCATAGCAAATGCTGGTGGAGGTATAAATTTAACCGATTTCTTTGGTGGGAAAGCAGATTTTGCAAACGAAAACAGAATTACGTTTAACGATGTTTCAATTGCAGAAAATGATGGCACAACATCAATAACCGAAGTTCAAAAAACTTATAGCGATATAGCAAATGACATAACTTACTCGATTATTTCATTTAGTGGGTTTTCGAATAGTGCTGGGGTCATTACAAATTCAGAAGATATTTATGATTCAACAGCATGGGGAAACAAGATATTCAAAGTGGCGGTAGGTGTTAATGTTGCTGAAGGGGCGTCAGTTACTTTTGGTATAACTTATAAAGGTGTTACAGCGCAGTACACAATTTACTTCTTTTCAACGGTGATCTCTGCAAGCACTAACAACACAATCAATTATGTGACTACAGCTAGCGGAAGCTATGAAAATATTTATGCCGACAACACTGAGATTTATGAGGCTGGCACAACAACAACAAACATATTTGCAAAAAACAGGCTTGCAGAATTGAGCATTGTAAGAGATGGTGCAGTAGCAGGCTCATTGCAAAAAATTTATGTGAGAACACTTGGAGCTGATGGAAAAACATATGAATACTTAGACAATCCTCTTGCATCTTTTGTCCTCACACAAAGCATGATCGACAAGGGATCTAACATATTTGTCGATATTGGTATTTTAAGTGATAAAACAATTGCTGGTAGCCAAATTTCAACTACATCAACTACAGATAATTTACTCAAAGAAGGTTATGAATTTGTGATTGGCTCGTTTAATTCAGATGGCGATTTCGTTGGTTCTACGGCAGTTTCGTTTGTTAGACAAGCAAGCCGAGTTGAATATAAGTATCGCCTATCAAACGGCAACACACAAATTATTAATAGCAGTTCATTAACTATAGTAGAAGAAGAAGAAACCTCGCTTTTTGACAGAGGTGAAGTTGCAACTTTCAGCGTAAAATATCAAATCGGCGAAACAACCAATGGTGAAATAAAATACAAACTCAAAAAAGCACTTGATATTGAAGCGCAACATGCTTGGTCGGAAAGCAATCAAACAGTCGTTGAAATTGAAACAAACAAAATCAACCATTACATGCTTGTAAACGAAATGGGCATACGTCACCCATCTACCGGCGAGATGTTGTCTGCCGAAAACATTGGGGAGGCAAAAATAACCTTACAAGTAGTTGACACTAGCGGATGGCTAAAAACTGATTGGGATGACATTGGTGATTTACCAAGCAATATTCCATCAAGTGAATTTAAATATCAAACGACGTCAGGTGATGACTATTTAAGGTTTACACCGATAAAAGATAATGACAAAGTTTACGATTATTATCTATTTGGCGAGGGCGCAGACAACAATGGCGCTTACGTTCTTCTGAAGTTGATTTACACAGCTTCAAGCACTTCTAAAGATTTCTACTTTGTCGTTAAACTCATACCTGACTACAACGTAACAATCGGTGGAATGCAAGTTGCTACTGCAGGAGTTGTAACTGATGGAGCGGTATCAAACAAAGACAACCCTTACAATTTTGTTCCTGGCTATGACAGTGCAGGCAATCGCAGTGCATTCAACATAGCAACAAACAGCAATTCAATCATATCATTTGTAAGATCAAATTGGGACAGCAGTAATATTGCAAAAAGCTTGACTTATACGTTGACAGTGCAAGAGTCAGGAAATGGCTATAATGAAGCAAGCAACATTGCAAAATTAAACATCGATTCTCCGTGGAAAAAAGCAGACAGCGATGGCTCGGACTTTGCTGATGTCGTATCGAACGATGTAGCCCGTGCTGGAAACATTTACAGTTGGAAAAATAATGATGGAGAAAACAATGAACTAACATTAACACCTGATTCAATCGCATTTGGGCAGAAGTTGTATATGCTTGAAATAACCAACTCCTGGGGATTTGAAATAGAGTTTTACTTCACTCTTTCATCTCCAACATCTCAAAATCCTGTGATTAGCACAGCTTATTCTGATGCAACATTTATCGAAGGTGAAAAATTTGACGTTGGCGTAATTTATGATAAGATTGTTGCAACACCAGTCAAAGATGAAGATGGCACAGCTACTGGAGACTATGACTTGACAATACAGAGAGACATCCTGCCGGAAGACAATAGTGGAGCAGTGAAGATGATCGTTGTTGACAATATTGCAACATGGGGCATAAACGCAGTTGCGAACAATGTTAACAGCGACAACATCAATAACGGGGAAGATATCTATGACAATTATATGGCTAGTACAGCCGACATGATTTATCAATACGTTACGATTGAAAGTGTTGGATTTAAATATCTTGATGAAAATTCAAAAAATGCTGAACCTGACGAAGCAGATTACAAATTAATTACAAGTTCTGATTTGGAATCACCTTGGAAAGGCATAACTTATACAGGAATAGGTGAGGGGGACAACCCAGGGCGATTTACTGTTCCTAATTTGCCAGGTTGGTACTATGGAACAAACAGTAGCGTTCAAGTTGAAGTGCATGTAACGTTGAA
>CALVOH010000030.1 GCA_944350225.1 uncultured Clostridia bacterium
GTCCCTAGTACGAGAGGACCGGGATGGATATACCAATGGTGCACCTGTTGTCACGCCAGTGACGCAGCTGGGTAGCGATGTATGGAAAGGATAAATGCTGAAAGCATCTAAGCGTGAAGCCCACCTCAAGATGAGATATCCCATAACACAAGTTAGTAAGACCCGTTGTAGACTACAACGTTGATAGGTCGGAGGTGTAAGCACAGTAATGTGTTCAGCTGACCGATACTAATAGGTCGAGGGCTTGATCACGGATTTAAGCATAAGTTCTGTTATGTAGTTGTCAGGGCTCTTAAAGCTCTTTAAAATCTTTGGTAATTTCAGGAAAACCTGTGATTATACCATGTCTGGTGGCGATAGAGAGAAGGATCCACCTGTTCTCATTCCGAACACAGAAGTTAAGCTTCTCATCGTCGAAAATACTTGGCTGGCGACGGCCCGGGAAGATAGAACACTGCCAGGCTATCATCAAAGCGACCGCAAGAGGTCGCTTTTTTGTTTTTACAAAAGTGTTCTCTCTTCCCGGCCGGGAAGGTATCACCGAGCAAGGAGCAATGCGTGGTGATGCGGGCAAGCCCTAATGAACACTGCCAGGCTATCATCAAAGCGACCGCACGAGGTCGCTTTTTTGTTTAAAATATAGATTAAAATTGAATAGAAAGATATGTTAATAATGATGCAAACTAAGTTTGCCCGGACGGGAAGATATCACCGAGCAGGGAGCAATGCGTGGTGATGCGGGCAAGCCCTAATGAACACTGCCAGGCTATCAAAAATGATGAGAGGAATTTTGTTAAATTTTAATAACAAGACTAATTTGTAAGATAATACAATAGTGATGCAAACTAAGTTTGCCATGAGGTCGCTTTTTTGTTTAAAATACAGATTAAAATTGAATAGAAAGATGTGTTAATAATGATGCAAACTAAGTTTGCCCGGACGGGAAGATATCACCGAGCAGGGAGCAATGCGTGGTGATGCGGGCAAGCCCTAATGAACACTGCCAGGCTATCAAAAATGATGAGAGGAATTTTGTTAAATTTTAATAACAAGACTAATTTGTAAGATAATACAATAGTGATGCAAACTAAGTTTGCCAAGAGATCGCTTTTTTGTTTAAATGTTTAAATATAGATTAAATTTTTATATTTGGATGAATTTACAATAATGCAGATTGAGTTTATTTTTTGTGGTATATCATAAGATGAAGTAGCGTTTTAAGTAATAAAATGTTTAAAAGATTAAAAAAAATTGCAAATAGGTATTGAAATATTTTTGAAAAGGTGTTATAATATCAAAAACAGGAGGGATTATGTCTACAAAATTTACAAAAATTTTAATTTATGTTGTCTTGGCTCTCACTATTGTTGTTACAACGGTGTGCGCTGCCGTTTTAATTTCAGGTGGTGCAGGCGCGACTGTAAGCATTGATACTCACTATATTTCAAAAACAGCAGCTGACAATAACGTCGTAATCAAAATTAATGGGCAAGAAACAAATGAATTGAGAGTTAAAGAAGGCTCTACAGTCACATTAACTTTTGAAACTGTTGGTTACAACTTTGAAGGTTGGTTCGCAGGGAACGAAGGTGAATGGTCGACAGCTAGCGAAGAAGTAGGCTCAAAGGCTTCATACACTTTTAATGCCGAAGGAGATACAAAAATAACAGCAGTGTTTGATGCTACAAAATATGATGTTAGTTTTGTAGGTGTTGAGGGTGTTCAAAACAGTTTTTACACTTATGGACAATTGTTGCCTGTTCCTGCAATGGAAGGCACACAAGCATTTATCGGCTGGGTAGATCCAACAGAGGAAGATAAAATCATTACAACAATGCCAGCAATTGACGGAACTGAATTAACATTAACTGCAAAAACTGTTGATTATACTTCTTACAATTTCTTATTAGATGTTCCAGCTTCAACATACGTTACTGCAGGACAAATTCAATACACTTACAACACAGGCGTAAACATCAGTGAAAGTCTTAATCCAAGCAGAGATTATTATTCAATTAGCGCAGTGGTGATCAATGGGGAAACAATTGAATTAACTGATGCCGACATCAATAACAAGATTATGAATGAACTTTTAGAATTAAATGTGATCAATTATGAAAATTATCAGGACACAACAATTAAGGTCTTGGCTAACGTAAATTGGACTTGTGATGTAGAAGAAGTAGTAATTGCGTTAAAACCACCTCAAGATGATATTCCTGCAACATTTACTATTACACCTTCAAATCTTGATTTTATAGAAGAAATAGTTATTAGTGATTTCTACAAAGATGAGATTGAGAAAGACAGATTTAAAATTGCGTTAATTACTTATGGTACTGCAACATATTCTGACAAAAACTTAAGTTGGGCTGATGCAACAGTTAAAGATTTATTTGATGTTTTAGCAAGTTATGATAACAACATTTCAGGCAATCTTACAATAACAATAGATTTAGACGAAGTTGTTGCAGAAGAAGCTGCTTAAAAGAAAAATCTCGAATTTCGAGATTTTTTTTAAAAAATAAAAAAAACAGTTGACAAGAGTGCACAAGTTTTGTTATATTATACTTGCACTCGAAAAATGGGAGTTTAGCTCAGCTGGGAGAGCATCTGCCTTACAAGCAGAGGGTCATAGGTTCGAGCCCTATAACTCCCACCAGCAAAGCACGGCGAAATGCCGTGCTTTTTTTTGTCATCAAAGATGACAAAAACATGGCGAAGCGCCATAGCTGGTGGGAGATATATCGTGCTTTGGCTCACTCTTGCAAGCAAGTTCGCCTTTGCAACGATATAACTCCGCTATTATTATTTTGAGACGGCGATGCCGTGTTTTTTTGTTATTATTGACAACAAAAGCATAATAAATAGCTATGTCTTGCGGATTTATATTCTCGCGTATCGCATTTTTGTAAGCAAGTTTATACGCGATTGAGATAAATTTGATCAAGAGTGTTTTTTAAAAATCGTAAGCATACAGAGGGCATAATTTTTTTTACATAAAATAAAGACAAAAATTTTTGTTTATTATTGGTAAATAAAAAGAAAAAAAAACGAATTTAATAAATTGAAACATTTATTTGCTATTATAATAAATTATAAAAAATATTTTATTTTGTTAAAATGTCATGCTGGAATTTTGATTAAAAAAGCAGTGCAAATTTTAAAATTATTTTATATTACATATCAGTAAGCTGTTTAGTAAATAAAATAAAAACGATTGTTTTTATGTTTACAACAACAAGCAGATTTGATGAGTTTTAATGTAATATTAACATATTTTTTTTGTATCACATACTATGCAATGGAGCGTAATAACTCCATGCGAGGATAATATATGTTTTATAACTTATATAGAGGCAACAACTTTAAATGTTGCTGTCGAGATTTTAGACAATTTTGTTGTAGACCAAATTTTGGGGGACAAATAGGCCCGACGGGCCCAACTGGTCCTCAAGGTTTTCAAGGCCCAACTGGCCCTACTGGGCCTAGAGGTGCAACTGGGCCGACAGGACCAACTGGAGCTACTGGCGCCACTGGAGCAACAGGTGCTACCGGAGCAACAGGTGCTACCGGAGCAACGGGCGCTACTGTTACCACAGTTGAAGTGATAGGAACTACGACTTTGGCTGCTGGAAGTGATGCGTCAGTTGTTCAAAGTGGAACAGGATCAACTGCCGATTTGACATTCTTTATCCCACAAGGTGCAACGGGAGCGACAGGTGCAACGGGTGCAACCGGCGTAACAGGCCCAACGGGCCCTACAGGCGCGACAGGTGCTACTGGTGATACCGGTCCAACTGGTCCAACGGGCGATACAGGTCCAACAGGTCCAACAGGTCCAACAGGTCCGACTGGCCCAACTGGTCCAACGGGTGCTACGGGTCCGACAGGTCCAACAGGAGATGCTGGGACTGCTGCTACTATAACTGTGGGTAGTGTTTCTTCTTTACCAGCAGGATCTAACCCAACAGTAACTAACAGTGGAACAACTGATGCCGCAGTATTTGACTTTGGTATACCTGCTGGGGCGACTGGTGCTACTGGTGATACCGGTCCGACTGGCCCAACGGGCGATACAGGTGCTACTGGTCCTACAGGTCCGACTGGCCCAACTGGTCCAACGGGTGCTACGGGTCCGACAGGTCCAACAGGAGATGCTGGGACTGCTGCAACGATAACAGTGGGAAGCGTTTCTTCTTTACCGGCAGGATCTAACCCAACGGTAACTAATAGTGGTTCAACAGAGGCGGCAGTATTTGACTTTGGCATACCTGCTGGGGCGACAGGTGCTACTGGTGATACTGGCCCAACTGGTCCAACGGGTCCTTCTGGTGCGGGGCTTGCTGCCTATGGCGGTTTGTATAACAATGCTCAGCAAACGCCAAGTTTGACAAGTGAAAACAATTATGTTCAAGTGGAATTAAACACAGAAATGCCACTCTTGAACACAACCACTTCATCAAACCAAATAACAGTTTTGCAAGCAGGTGATTATGAAATTAATTATCATCTCCAAGTCAATTCGACACAGGAACTTACGTTTAATGTTACTGCGAGAGAGAACACAACTCCTATAGCTTCTTCTACTATTGAGCAAACCGCTTTGGAGACAACAACGGGAGGCACATTTGTGGTGGACGTTTCAAATTCTGTTATTGTCACTTTGGAGGCAAATGATCAAATCGATTTAGCAATTGCTTCAACTACCGCTCCTGGTGGCGCAACTATAACAATACCAGAAAATGGTGATGCTACGCTAACAGTTAAAAAATTGTCTGCAACAACTTAAAAGCAAATTTTAGAAAAAACGAGGTATATTGCCTCGTTTTTTTTCACTTTTTGTGTTTTAGAAGAATATATAATTGTAGGAGTAATTTAATGGCAATTTGTAATGATAATTTTAATGGCTGTTATGGTAGCCCGTATTACCCTAGGCCAATATTTAATTGTGGCGCGACAGGGACATGTGGGGGTGGAAACAACATCGTAAATCCTGCGCAAACAGGAGAATGGGGATTTTTTGCGACGCAAAGCAATCAAGTTTCTTCGTTAGGGGTAATTCCCGTCAACACGGTGTCTAAATCGGGCAGTGCGATAAGTCAGGATCAAGCAGGAGTAATAAATATAACCTCTGGAAATTATCTTGTGAATTATAGTGCAAACTTAAATTCTAATGCAAATCCTGTTGAAATTGCATTAGAATTAAATGGAGAAATTCTCCCATATTCATCCATCAGTCAAAGTGGAAATGGCGATTTGAAAACTCTTTTTTCAAGCGTAATTGTTTCTGCGTCGAGCAATTCTATTATTAAAATGTTAAATCAGACTAACGATGATGTCGTTATTTTAAATGCAAATTTGGTGGTGACAAAACTTTTAAATTAGTAGCAAAATTCCTTTTCTTTTTTAAATTGTTATTGTATAATATGAGTGTAAGGAAGCAAAATAATAAAAGCTTTCTAAAATTTGCGCTTAAAGCAAAGGAGGAAGTGCGTTGAAAATTTAATTACATAAAAAGGAGGCGTAAAATGATGGAAAAAAATTTCGCTAATGATTATCAATATTTGTATTGGTCAATTTTTAAGGAAACGGGAGATTTGCGTTTTATGTCACTTTTTATGCAAGAAGAAAGAGCACGTGAAAACAGCAAAAAGCGAGAAATTGAACTAGGAAGATAATGGCAAAAACTAAGGTTAAAGCGCTTGTTATTGGCGCAAAAGATAGTAAGGAAAAGGACAAGCTTGTCACCCTCTTCACGTTAGAGCAAGGCAAGCTTTTTGTCTATTTTAAAGGAGTTAAGGGAGAAAAAGCAAAACTAAAAGAAGCAAAAGAGCTTTTTACTTTTGGTGAATTTATATTAGAAGAGGGCAACTTTGGAAATATAGTTACGGAAGCAAACATAATCGATTCTTTTCCTCTTTTAAGAAAGGATTTGGATAAATATTATGAAGCATGCTCTATATTAGATATTCTTAATAAAACAACAAAAGAGGCAAATCCTTTTATTTTTCTTCAAGTATTAAAAGCATTAAAAGCTGTATGTTATGAAAATTCACCTAAAAACTATGCTTTAATCAAATTTTTGCTTTTAGTGTTTGAAAGCTCTGGATATACTTTAAATTTTGATACTTGTTCGGGTTGTAAATCCAAGCTTACAGGAAAAAAATACTTAAATGTTGAATATGGTGAAATAGTCTGCTCTAACTGTAAGAGGTTGACTTCTATTGAAATTGGTCAAGCGACACTTTCAGCCTTAAAAATATTTAAACAAACTCCTTTTGAGAAGTTAAAAACTGTTAAAATTGGCGGAGGCGGAGAGATGAAAGCGCTCAACATTCTTACCGAAAATTTTGAGTGGAGATTTGGCTGTAAATTTTTTAGAATATAGAAAACTATTTTTTTAATAAATATTGACATTACTAATAAATTGTGATATTCTAAGCAAATAGGAGAATCGTTATGGAAAATAATTTAAATTTAAGAAACGTGTTAAAGGAAAGATATAATTATTTCGCAGATTATATGAGATTATGGGAAAAACAAATAGAACTGATAAAGGAGAGCGCAGCATTGCCACGTTTTGAAAGAAAAGAAGTTAGATCGGGGTCAGGAATTTTTGCGCTAAATTATAGTGAGCCTATATTGGGAGAAATGAGACTTTATAATTTAGCTGAGAAGGCTGAAGGCGATAAGGTGATAAAGGGATACTTGGATTTGGCTGAAAATTTTCACGAGGGGGAATATAATTGTCAAGATCCTCTTACAAGATTTTATAAAGGTGAAATTAGTTTTAATGAGTTCCCAGAAGATGCTATTCCAACCGATGATGAAGATTTTGGAAGATTTATGAATTTTGTTGAGAATGTTGTAACGGATGCAATGGTTGTGGTGAGGGATAAATTAATGCGTCAAGGAGTAAGCAAGGTCGACGACGCCTTTGATAAGAAATTTGATGAAATAATGGATTATGCCGAAAAAGTTGCTGATGAAAAAAGGCAAGATGCCGATTGGGCCAGATATTTGGGGATTTAAATAAATTGTTGTGTAAAACAGGCTAATAGGAGTCTGTTTTTTTATTTAAAATATTTTCGAAAAATGCTTGACATACAAATTGAGAATTGTTATAATGATTACGCTGTGAAATATGGGTTGATGTTTGAGGTTACTTTGGTTACTGGCAATCAAAGAGAACTTAAACGGACAAGTTCGTGGCAATGACTGCGAGCGAACCACAAATTATCACATTTTTTATTGCCTTACAGCATGAAACACACGGACTCGTGTACGATAATCCAAAAAGTTTCAGTGGCAGTGATAAAACGGTGGTTATAGCCAAGACAAGGAGGAAAAAATATGGCATCAAAGAAAATTAGAATCAAGCTCAAAGCCTATGAACATTCGCTTATCGATGAGGCATGCAAGAGAATCATTCTCGCTGCCGAAAAGAATGGCGCAAAAGTGGCTGGGCCGATTCCACTTCCAACTGACAGAGAAATAGTTACTGTCATCCGTTCACCTCATAAGCACAAGGACAGTCGTGAACAATTCGAGTCAAAGACTCACAAAAGAATTATCGATATTATCAGTCCATCCACCAAAGTGGTTGACGCTATGATGAAGCTCGACCTTCCAGCAGGTGTGGACATTCAAATTAAATTGTAAGGAGGCACTTCGTGAAAAAAGCAATTGTTGGAAAAAAACTTGGTATGACTCAAGTTTTTACACCAGAAGGAGTTGTTATTCCTGTGACTGTGATTGAAGCTGGCCCTTGCAATGTGGTTCAAATCAAGTCAAAGGAAAGAGATGGTTATGAAGCTGTTGTTGTTAGTTTTCAAAAACAAAAAGCATCACGTCTTTCAAAACCAAAACTTGGCGTGTTTACAAAAGCAAATGTAGAACCTGCCAAAATATTAAGAGAACTTCAATTTGATAACTCAGCAGATTATCAAGTTGGGCAAGAAATCAAATGCTCAATCTTCGCCGAGGGCGATAAAGTTGATGCAATTGGTATTACAAGAGGTAGAGGTTTCACTGGTGTTATTCAAAGATGGAATCAACATCGCCTCAAAATGACACACGGCACGGGGCCTGTTCATCGTGAAGTGGGGTCAATGGGAGCTAACTCAACTCCGTCTAGGGTGTTTAAAAATAAACACATGCCAGGACAATATGGATGCGAGAGAGTTACTATTCAAAATCTTGAAGTTGTAAAAGTCGATGCAGACAGAAATATTTTGCTCGTTAAAGGTTGCGTTCCTGGACCAAAGGGCTCTACGGTAACCATCCGCGAAGCAAAAAAGGCTTAAGGAGGCAATTATGGCAAAAGTTAAAGTTTATGATATGTCCGCAAAAGTAGTGGGCGAGATAGAGCTTGCTGATGACCTTTTTGCACTTCCTTACAACGAACCACTTATTCATGAAGCTGTTGTAAACTATCTTTCTAATCAAAGACAGGGGACAAAAAGCACCTTGACTAGAAGTGAAGTTCGTGGTCATGCGGCAAAACCTTGGAGACAGAAAAAGACTGGGCGCGCTCGTCACGGTTCTACAAAATCTCCTGAATACACCGGAGGCGGAGTGGTTTTCGCACCAAAACCTAGAGATTTTTCTAAGAAAATGAACAAAACAGCAAAAAGACTTGCTCTTCTTACTGCAATTTCTCGAAAACTTGAACTTGGCAATTTGATTATACTAAAAGATTTCGAAATTGCTAGTGGAAAAACAAAAGACGCAAGCGCATTCTTAAAAGCTTTCGGGCTTAGCGGAAAAACTTTGGTGGTTGGAAGCAAAAATTCAGCTGAAACTACCAGAGCAACAAAAAACATTCAATCACTTCAAGCTGTTGATATCGACAGTTTGGCTACCTACAATGTCGTTGCAAACAAAAATGTTTTGTTTACTTCATCCGCTATTAAAAAAATAGAGGAGGCTTACGCAGAATAATGGAAGCATATGAGATTATTAAAAAACCGCTTTTGACTGAAAAAAGCTATGCGGGAATTCAAGCAAAAGTTTACACATTTATTGTTGACAAACGTGCAACAAAAACTGAAATCAAAAAGGCCGTTGAAAAAGCTTTCGGTGTTGAAGTGGCAAAGGTAAACACGGCAGTTGTCAAAGGACACATCAAAACACAAAATACAAGATCAGGAAGGACTGTTGGTAAAACAAGCGATTACAAAAAAGCGATCGTTTCACTTACTGAAAAATCAAAACCAATTGCCTTCTTTGAGAGCTTGTCATAAGGAGGAGGTTTGAAATGGCAGTTAGAAAATCAAAACCTACATCGCCTGGAAGAAGATTTTATTCAGTAGCTCAATTTGATGAAATTACTAAAAAAACTCCTGAAAAATCACTCCTTGATGTAAAAAAGAAACATGCAGGAAAGAATTCACAAGGGCGTATAACTGTTCGTCATCAAGGTGGCGGAAACAGACAGAAATACAGAATTATTGACTTTAAGAGAAATAAAGACAACATTCCAGCAAAGGTTGTTGGAATCGAATACGATCCAAACAGAACCTCTTATATAGCACTTCTTAGTTATGCCGATGGAGAAAAAAGATACATCATCGCTCCATATGGATTAAAAACAGGTGACGTGCTTATGAGTGGCGAAAATGTTGAAATCAAAGTTGGAAACGCGCTTCCTCTTTCATCAATTCCTGTGGGAAGCCAAATACACAACATTGAGCTTCAACCAAAAAAAGGTGGACAGCTTGCACGTAGTGCAGGAAGCACAGTTCAGCTTATGGCAAAAGAAGGTAAATATGCAACACTTAAAATGCCAAGTGGCGAAATGAGAAAAGTTTTGCTCACTTGCCGTGCTACTATTGGAACCGTTGGCAATCTTGACCACGAACTTGTTTCGCTTGGTAAAGCTGGTAGAAAACGTCATATGGGCGTTAGGCCAACCGTTCGTGGTGTTGTTATGAACCCTAACGATCACCCACATGGTGGTGGTGAAGGTAAGAGCCCTGTTGGACATAAATCACCTCTTACACCTTGGGGTAAACCAGCTCTTGGCTTAAAGACAAGAAAATCTAAAAAAGCATCTAACAA
>CALVOH010000031.1 GCA_944350225.1 uncultured Clostridia bacterium
TTCGTCGGTTTTTAATTCCTTTTCGGATGCAGATTTAAAATTTGATGATATTGTTGACGGTAAAGGCAAAAAGCATAAATTAGATCAAGCAAATCTAAGTTTATACACAAGTTCTGCCGACAGGGTTCTACGCGAAAATGCCATGAAAGGTATGAATAAAACTTTTGGAAAATTTTCTAATATGCTCTCTCAAAGCTATCTTGCGTCTGTCAAAGAAGATTGTTATTTTTCAAAACTTAGGCAATATTCATCTGCGTTAGCGCGAGAGTTGTATGCTGATGAGATTGATGAAAAAGTTTACGACAATCTCATTGCAAGTGTAAGAAAAAACATAAAGTTTTTATATCGTTTTTTTGAAGCAAAACGTAAAAAGTTAAAATTGGAGAGATTTGAACTGTTTGATCAATTCGCTCCCGTCGGCAAATCATTAAGCAAAAAATATACTTTTGAAGAGGCTTTTGAGCTTTTTAAAAAATCGACAGAAGTTTTAGGGGAGAACTATACTAAAATTTTAGAAAAAGCTTTTGATGAAAGGTGGATAGATGTGTTTCCAAATGATGGGAAAAGATCTGGTGCATATTCATCAGGGGCATATAAAAAAAATCCAATTGTGCTTATGAATTTTGTTGGTGATTTTCGTTCGGTAGAAACGTTAGCGCATGAGATGGGGCACAGCGTGCACACCTATTTTTCCGAGCACAACCAGAGTTATGAAAAATCAGATTACACCATTTTTGTTGCCGAGGTAGCGAGCACTGTTAATGAGATATTGTTAAATTTTTATATTTTAAAAAATCTAAAATCAAATGAGCAAAAAGCTTGGCTGATTGACAATTTTATGACAAATGTTAAATCGACTATTTTTAGGCAAACTATGTTTGCCGAGTTTGAAGAGTGGGTTCATAATAAAATTGAAAAAGGCGATGCACTGTCAAAAGACAGCCTTTGCGACAAATATTTAGAACTTAACAAATTTTATTTTGGTAATAAAGTCAAAATATTTAATGAAATTAAGTATGAATGGATGCGCATACCTCACTTTTATTCAGCTTATTACGTTTACAAATATGCGACCGGTCTTGTAAGCGCATTAAACATCGTAAGAAGAATCTTAAATGGTGAAAAAGATGCCGTAAAAAAATATTTAGAATTTCTCGGTGCTGGATGCACTAAACCACCTGTAGAACTTTTAAAAGATGCAGGGTGTGATCTGGAAGATCCAAAGACCTTTGATGATGTTTTTGAGTTTTTGCAACAATTGTTAACAGAATATGAAAAAATTTAAAAACGACCCTAGTTTTAGGGTCGTTTCTTTTCACAATTTTGCCCGATCATTATTCCTCCTGCAAGAAGCAGTAGCCCAATCGGTATGGCTATGTTTAAGTAACCACATCCAAAGCAATCATGGCAATTTGGCATGCATCTTGGAGGCATGGTTGGATTGCAAGAAGAAGGGCATGGGCAACAAGTCGGCATGTCATAATAACAGCCACTGCGATAGCATCTTTCGTAATTCATTTTTGCCTCCATTAACATTGTATTTTACTTGCTATCATTTTGTGCTTGGTTTTATAAAATTGGACTTCGCTGTCGTTTGAAACACAAACGACGTTTGCGACTTTAAGTCGCAAAAAAAGCGCCTTGGGGCGCTTTTGCGAAGTCCATATTTATTGATAAAATCTAATAAATTTATTTAACAAAAAACTTTTGAGTTAGATAGATAAACCAAGATTTAGGGAATAATTTTTGTAAGCCATATAATATTTTTTGTTTTCCTATAATAATTTGCGGTTTGAGTTTTTTCCTCTCGATAAATTTGATTATTTTTTTTCCTGCAACACTAACAGGCATCCTTTTGTCTTCGTGCATGTCAATATGCTCTGTTGATGCTTTGATTGAATCTTTGTATCTTTCATTTGTTGAAAATATTTTTACTCTATTTTTAGTAAAGTTGGTTTTGACTTCGCCTGGGCATACAGATGCCACTTGTATGTTTGTGTTTTTTAATTCCATTCTTAGTCCATCGCTTATCATATTTACAGCTGATTTGCTTGCACAATAATATGCTCTAAAAGGCAAAGGGAAAAGCGCACATGTCGAACTAATGTTTATTATCTTACCTGTTTTGCTCATGAGAGGTAGGGCTTGCTTTATGACATTTACAAGCCCAAAAAAGTTGACATCAAAGAGTTTTCTAACCTCTTTTTCTTCTGCGAGTTCTATGGCACCAGAAAGCCCAAAACCAGCGCAGTTTATAAGAATGTCGATTTCTTTATCTTTTAGTTTTTCAAATGTTTCTTTGAGCGATTCGTTGTCTGTAATGTCACATCCTGAGGTTCTAGAAATATCAATCACCTCATCGCCCTTTTCAATAAACAGCTTTTTTAGTTCTAGCCCAATTCCGCTTGATGCACCAGTTATAACAATTCTTCTTTTCATATTATTCCTCGACAAAAAGTATACTAAATTTTAAAAATAATTAAAAGAAAACTAACAATTATTTTAAAATTTTATATTTTTATGCTAAAATTATTGGACAAAATACTTAATAACTGTTATGTTTTTGTCTATTTGACAAAGGGAGGTAGTTTGCCACTTACAAGAAAGGGACTTTTTAAAACAAGTGCAATTTTGTCGATAATTTTGTCGGCTATTCTTTTCGCTGTCAGTATTGTCGAACTTTTAAAACAGGGGTATTTTGGGAGCACTCAAACCGGAAGCGGAATGGTGGTTGGTGTTGGCGAAAATATAATAATTGGTTATTTTTGTTTAGCTTTTGGAGGTTCTGCTTTTCTGGGTGGTTGCCTTCTATTGATATCCTTATTATTCTATAAGTCTAAATCATTTAAAGGGCTTTTAATAGCATCAAGTATATTTATCATTTTGAGCGGAGCTGTTTTAAATTTAAACGCTTTGATACTATATTTGGCAATAGCATCAAATGATGAAAAAGGTTTTACATTCGAAAAATTTAAAAGTAAAAGTTTGAATAAAAATAAAGTGGTAGTTAGTGGGGAAAAGTTAAGAGAACAGATAGTGGTATTGCGCAAAATGCGAGATAATGGCGAGATCACTGATGAAGAATTTCGATATATGTTATCAGAACTCATTGATCGCAAAAACTAAAATTTATTTTGTCTTTTTCCTTTTTTCTTTAAAAAAATTTTGTAAAAGTTTTTGTGCTTCATTTTTACCTTCACATCTTTTGATGTTGACGTGATGGTTTAATCTGTTTGATGTGAGGATACTTTGTAATAATCCATCAGTAGATGTAGTTTCTTCAGTTGCAAAATACAGAGTTGTTATTCTAGCATTAGCGATAGCTCCTGCACACATTGGGCAAGGTTCAAGTGTAACATAGATGTCGCATCCATCTAGTCGCCATGATTTAAGTTTTTTGCATGCTTTTTCTATTGCGACTATTTCGGCATGTTTGGTGGCAATTTGTTTTTTTTCGCGTCTATTAAAACCTTTTGCGATAATTTTTCCGTCTTTTACTATCACAGCACCAACAGGTATTTCTCCATTTTTGTAAGCGCGTTCGGCTAGTTTTAATGCTTCAAATTCAAATTTATTCATATCGAGATTTTAATAAAAAGCGTTTGGAAAGTCAAGCGAAAAGGAGTATACTTTTTTTATGAAAGATAAAGAAAAAGAAAAAGCACCTTTTGTTAAAAAAAATTATTACACCATTTCTGATGCAGGGTGGGGGTATTTTTGTGCTATTGTGGCGCCATATGCTGTTATGGCCGTCGTTGTAATATTAATGGGGTTGTTGAGTTCTCAAATAGGTCAAGATATGAACCAAATGACTGAAAGCCTTGCTTTTATCATTATCAGTTGTCTTTTTGCACCGATAGGATATTGCATTTTGTTTTTTGCTTTGAATAAGAAAACTGCAACATCTTTTAAGGCTGTTGGTTTGCGTTTTAACATAAAATTATGGGATTTTGTGATGTGTTTTGTTGTCGCCATAATTTGCTTGTTTGGTTTGCAATATTTTATAGGTGGTTTTAATGGATTATTGCAAAAGGGAGGGTATGAATTAACTGAAATATCTCTACCACTAGACAATGTTGGATATTTAATATTGGCGATAATACTTATGGCAGTGTTGCCTGCAATTTTTGAAGAATTTATTTTTAGAGGAATTATATTAAACGGTTTAAAAACGAAATTTGGAGAAAATTATGCGATCTTAATTTCTGCATTGATGTTTGCCTTTGCCCATGGTTCTATTGAACAATTTCTCTATCAATTTGCGTTGGGCATAATCATTGCATGGATGGTTGTAAGGACGGGGTCGTTATTGAGTGGAATTTTAATACATTTCTTAAACAATGCGATAGTGTTGATATTAAATTATATCAGTCAAAATGGTGGCTCGTTTGAATTGACTTATAATGCATGGCAATGGGTGTTGAGCATCGGTCTAGTTTTGGTGGCTTGTGTGCTTATTTATTTAATAGAAAGGTTTTACTTTAAGCATAAAAACAGAGATTTAAACATCAATGAGGATGAAATGATGAGTGAAAACGAGAAAAAAACTGTTCAAAGCAAACCATATCCACTCGTTTTATGGTTTGGAATGGGTGTTGCTGTTGTTTTGTTTTTAATAAACACGTTAAGTGGTTTTGGAGTTTTAAATCTTACAGCATGATTTTTTGCATAAGGGAATATAATAATTACAATGAGAGAAAATTCGAAAAATTTTAATTTTGCAATATTGACTTATTTTATTATAGTGATAATGTTTGTAGCATTAAGAATGTGTTCTGCATTTGGTTTTTTAGATTTGTTTGGAGATTATTCGAGTGTCATTTTTAGTTTAACAGTTCAAGTGATTTTGTTGTTTGGGGGAAGTGTTTTTTTGTTTTCCAAATTTAAAAAAAACAAAATCGTTGACACGTTAAATTATTATGGTTGTAAAAAAATATCAAAACAGATAATTGTTTTGACAATAATATTAGGCATTGTTGTTTTTATGCTTAATGTTTTTGTTTCTTCAACCTTTAATTCGGTGATAGGCTTTTTGGGTTATGAGCATTCGATGACTCCATTACCATCAAGTTATGGGTTTGATGCTTTGTTTGTAAATTTGGTTTTTTCTGCTTTGTTGCCTGGGGTCTGTGAAGAGCTTGTGCATCGTGGAATGCTGTTAAAATCTATGAAACCACTTGGTATGTGGAAGGCGATATTGTTGTCAGGCTTTTTGTTTGGACTTTTGCATATGAACATTGAGCAGTTTTTTTATGCTACTATAATTGGAATATTTTTAGGCTTTTTAACAGTTATGACAAATTCGATTTATCCTGCGATGATCGTTCATTTTACAAACAACGCTTTGAGTATTTATGTAACATTTTCACGTGTGAACAATTTGCCTGTTGGTAATTTGTATGAGAGCTTTTTCACAGTTGTTTCATCAAACTTTTTCCTGGGGGCTGTGTTGTGTTTAATTGTAATTGTTTTGTTGGGGTATAGCCTTTATGCACTCTGCAAGAAAATTTTTCGCTTGCAACTTAGAGACAATATTCAACAAGCCGCAGAACAAGTCCAAAAAAGTCTAACAAAACAAGCATACTTTTTAGATCTTCAAAATTTAAAAAATGGCGAGACGAATTCTACTTTGCCAGATCCAAGATTAGAAATAATTAAGCAGTTGTTTGCTTTGCAACCTACAACTCAGGAAAAATTTGTTCCAAAAAAATCTAGCAGTTTTATTATGTGGGTCACTTTTGCTTTGATGGGTATAATAACTATTTTTACTTTTATCTGGGGGGTTCTATGATAAAAATAAAATTGATTTGCGTGGGAAAACTTAAAGAAAAATTTTGGGTGGAAGCTCAAAATGAATACATAAAAAGGTTACAAAAGTTTTGTAAATTTGAAATTGTAGAATTGCCAGAAAAAAATCACACTTCGACCATAAGTGAAACTTTGCAAAGGGAAGGAGAATTGATTTTGGAAAAAATAGAAGGTAAAAGTGTTTTGTTTGACATAAATGCAAAACTTTTTAACAGTCAAAATTTAGCCGATTTAATTGAAAAATCTTCGCAGGCGACTAGTATAATTTCTTTTGTTATAGGCGGAAGCTATGGAGTCAGCGAAAAAGTTAAACATCAAATGAATGAAAAGGTGTCTTTTGGAAAGATTACACTGCCACATAACTTGGCACGAATAGTTGCTATCGAACAAATTTATCGGGCTTTTAACATCATTTCCGGAACAAATTATCATAAGTAAGTTAAAGCATTTTATAAGTATTTTGATATTTCATCTCTGTGTGTATATGCGTACTCTACTGCTTCTTGATGAGCTTCGTCTACACGTTTTGTGCCGTGCGTTTTGCTTAATAAAAAATGTATGCACATGTGCCCATTCATTCCCGTGTTCTCTATATAACTTTGACCGTGAGGATAACCGTTTATGCTCCCAGCTACAAAGTTGTTTTCGGTTATTTCCACCCAAACGGGACGTCTTGTCCAGCTCCATTCATAATTGTAAATGCTGTGAAATATTTCAGTGTTTTCTCTGTCAATTGGTTCTACGTCTGCATGATTATGCCCGCCGTTGCGATAAACGTAGTAAGTTTTTCCACTTTTTATGTCTATTACTCTGGTCTTTGTGTAAGTTGGGAATGTTGCATTGACAGTGTCAAACCAATTTAAGTTAGAAACGCTTATAGTTGGCTGTGGCTCAGCGATTTCTTCTTCCTCTTCATAAAAATTGTTGATATCGTAAATATCCTTGTCGTTTATATTCGCTTGACTTTGTAGTAATGGGTATGGGAAAACACAGCAGAATATTCCACATACGACCAACGTTAATAGAAAATAGATTGGAAATAATTTTTGCATAAACATATAATGCGTAATTTTTTAAAAAATAAATAAATATATTTATTTTAATGAAAAAGTCTTTTTCTAGCATTATGATTGTAATAGGCACAGTGATTGGTTCGGGCTTTGCAAGTGGAAAAGAAGTGGCTGTGTTTTTTTCGCGTTTTGGTAAAATATCATATTTTTTTATAGTGTTATCGTTTTTTTTATTTTATGGATTGATTTATTTTTTTCTTTCAAAGGGGAGCAAAGCGTTGGAAAGATTGTCTAAATCAAAAATATTTTCTTTGCTTTGCTTATTTGTGAGTTTAATATTTTCGTCTTCAATGTTTGCAGGCACGATCAATATTCTTCCATCTTCAGCTATTTTAAAAATCTTATTGCTTGTAGTTGTCGTGGTTGTCTGTGTCATAGTTGCTAGTAAGGGAATTAAAAGTTTAGGTTTTATCAACAGCATTTTAATACCGACGACTATTTTTTGTATGATCTATGTTTTGTTCTCAAATTTTAAAGATATATCATTTGCCACTTTTAACCAAAACGGTTTTGCTGGATTGCTTTTTACAATTCTCTATGCTGTGTTAAATTTTTCTATTTCTGGTGTTGTTATAGCAAAAACAGGCGAAATGCTAACAAAAAAGCAAAAAGCTATTGTAAGTTTTGTTTCTAGCTTTTTGCTTTCAAGTTTTTTAATGCTAACAAACTTCATTTTGCTATCAAACCCAGATGCTATAAGGCAAGACATGCCATTAGTTTACATTTCAAGCGGGTTAGCAAATTTGTTTATATCTTTTGTAATTTTTTCAGGTTGCATAACAACCTTGTTTTCATTAGTATGGACGAGTCGATTAGCTTTGAAAAGACTTGGTGTGAGTTTAAAATGGTCGATCGTCATCTCCGTTCTTATGCCTCTATCGCTGTCAATGTTGGGATTTGGGTCGATAGTAAGTTATTTATATCCGTTAGCAAGCATAATAGGGATTGGAATTTTATTGCTCATATTCACAGTGCCGGTCAAAAATCATTAGCGATTGTGCCATTTTTCTAGCCAGCTGACCATTAAATACATGATTGCAGCAAGCAAGCATAAAACGACTGTGCTCATCATAACTAGGTCGATTCTAAATATTTGGCTTCCATAAACGATCAAATATCCTAGTCCGGCGCTTGAAGAAATATATTCGCCCATGACGGTTCCAACCCATGCCAATCCAACGTTAATTTTTAATACTGAAATGAAATCGTTCATCGCGTTTGGTAAAACCAATTTCCAAAATATTTGTAATTTGTTTGCTTTCATTGATTTCATTAGTAGTATTTTGTCATTATCACATGACATGAAGGCGTTTAGCATAGATATCGTAGTCATGACTATGCAGATTAGCACGCACATAATGATGATAGCACTCATTCCAGAGCCGACCCACAATATTATGATTGGGCCAAGAGCTATTTTTGGCAATGAGTTTAAAACGACAATATATGGTTCTAAAACCCTTCGAAGTTTTTCACTCCACCATAGTATTATAGCTAAAAGCGTTCCGCCTAGTGTGGCAATACCAAAACCGAGTATGGTTTCAAGCAACGTAATTCCAATGTGCCTCCAAATCGAACCATCGCTAATCATTGATGAGAGCATATTAAAAATTCTAGATGGGCTACTCACAAAAAACGGATCTATAACACCAGTTTGAGCGAGCAATTCCCACAATCCTATAAATGCAACAAGAATTAAAATTTGAAAACTTAGGACAATAATTTTATCATTTCTATTCTTGCGTAAATATCTTTCGTGCGCCTTTGAATAAGGTGCGCATTTCGGCAGTTTAATTTTTTTCGTTTTCATTTGTAAGCTTTTTCCACACAAAGTCGAAAAGTGCGCCAAAACGAGGGTCTTCACGTCTTAACAGTGGGGTTTCTCCATTGAGTTTTAAAATTTCAATATGCTTTACAGTGGCTGGCCTTGATGAAAGAATAACAAGTTTATCCGACATCGATAAAGCCTCTGATATATCATGCGTGACAAGAATGGCAGTTTTCTTTTCGCTCTTTATGATATGATGGACATCATCACATACTCCAACTCTTGTTTGAAAATCAAGAGCAGAAAAAGGCTCATCGAGAAGCAATAACATAGGTTGTAAAACCAATGTTCTAATAAGTGCCACCCTTTGGCGCATTCCACCACTTAGTTCGCGTGGTTTGCGATTTTGAAACTCGTAGAGGTCGTATTTTTTTAGAAGCTGTTTTGCAAATTCTAGCTTTTCATCTTTGTCAGCAGGCTTTTGCAGTTCGATTCCAAGTGTGATATTTTTCCAAATGGTTCGCCATTCAAAAAGATGATCGCGTTGGAACATATAACCAATTTTTTCGTGATTGTTTTTTCCAACTTTTTCATCGCCTAAAATGATACTTCCAGAACTTGCTGGCAATAATCCAGCGATAAGAGATAAAATCGTGGTTTTACCACAACCGCTAGGGCCGACAATTGAAGCAAATTCAAGCTCATCAACTGAAAAAGTGAGATCACGCAATGCGCATATTTCTTCTTTTTTTGTTTGATAGAAAAAATTTACTTTATTGATGTCTAACAACTTCTTCATTTTTACCTCTACATAATCATTCTACTCTCGCATTCAAAAATTGTGCATAAATTGTGGCACACATTCTTGAAAGCGAGTTTTTTTATGTTTAAAATTTTCGCATAGCAAAAAGGAGGTTGAATTGGAGGTTAACGAAGAAAACTTGCGTCAGGCACTTATGAAGAAGGCAATAGGGTATGATGCAGATGAGCAGATTTGTGAGTTTTCTATCGATGAAAATGGGCGAGAAGTGCTTTGCAAAAGAAAAGTTACCAAAAAACATTATGCTCCTGATTTATCGGCAATAAAACTCGTTTTGGAAAAATATCGTGCAGAACTCGAAGATGCCTATTCGAAGATGACTGATGAAGAACTTTTAGCCGAAAAAAATCGCCTATTGCAACTTTTAGAGGAGGAAAATAAAAATGCAGATTGAAAAATGCAAACATCCAACAAAATGTGATTTTGTGGGGTGTTCAAACATTGCAGATTATCAGCTTTCAACAAAGGGTTTTTTAAAACGTGAACTAGCGTTTTGCGAAAAATGTTTAAAAGAAATGTATGTTGAAATTGGTAAATTGCAAATTCCAAAAGCTGTCGAATCGCCATTTAAATTAAAAAAGAGGTT
>CALVOH010000032.1 GCA_944350225.1 uncultured Clostridia bacterium
GTCAATTATTCTTCCAAGAGCATCACGCGTGCAAGCTGTTGGATGCATTAAAATCAAGTCCCCGCCCTTCGCACCATCAATGGCACGATTGTAAATCAAATCTGCATCTTGATCACGCCAATCTATTGTGTCACGTGTCCACATAATAGTTTTATAACCAAGTTCATTTGCAACTTCAACGGTTTGTTTGTTGTAAGCCCCACTTGGAGGAGCAAAGAGTGTTGCATCTTTTGCAATAACGCTTTTTATCAATGAATGAGTAGTGGAAATTTCTTTTTTTACGCTATCTCTATCCAATTTGTCATGATCTTTGTGAGAATAAGCATGATTGCCAATTTCATGCCCTTTTTCTACCATGTCCAACAATATTTCATCATTGCCAGCAATCCATGTGCCTCCAACAAAGAAGGTAACTTTAGCATTTTTTTCTTCCAATATTTGAAGCATATCTGCCAGATATTCTGTTCCCCAACAAACGTTAATCATAAGACTAATCTTGTTAGAAGACGTATCTCCTTGATAAATGGCTCCTTGCGTTGCACTAACCTCTTCGCCAGTTTTGTTAAAAGTAACACCAAAATAGACTGCCAAGCCTATAATCACTAGCAAAAATGCTATGCAAAGATTTACAATATACTTTCTAAAAATAAACACGTTTAACTTTTTCATGCCATAACATATGCGTTAAAAAACTCTATAAGAACCAAATTTTAAATATATTTTTGAAAAAACAAGAATTATCAAATCAAAATTTGTTTTATTAATTAAAAAAAGTCAAACGCATGTTTGACTTACTTTTTTGCTACAAGTTTCATGTCTACTCTGCCTTTGTCGTCAATTTTGATAACCTCTGCTACGACCTTATCTCCAATTTTGACAACGTCTTCGACCTTTTCTACTCGTTTTGAAGATAATTTTGAAATGTGTATCATACCTTCCTTCCCACCAATCGTTTCAATGAATGCACCAAAAGGAAGAATTCTAACCACACAACCCTCATATTGTTTACCAACCTCAAAATCTTCTACTATACCAAGAATAATAGATTTTGCTTGTTCAGCACGGGCAATGTCTTCAGACGCAATAAACACCTTCCCATCATCTTCAATATCAATCTTAACACCTGTTTGGTCTATAATCTTGTTTATAGTTTTTCCGCCAGAACCGATAACGTCTTTAATTTTCTCTGGGTCTATATTGAATGATATAATCTTAGGCGCATATTTAGAAAGTTGTTTTCTCGGTTCGTTTATTGTGTCCAAAAGCTTTTGCATAATAAACATTCTGCCTTCTCTTGCTTGTAGTAAAGCCGTGTGCAATATATCTTTGTCGAGTCCATGAATTTTAATATCCATTTGAATTGCTGTAACGCCTTTTTCTGTCCCTGTTACCTTAAAGTCCATATCGCCTAAAAAGTCTTCGAGTCCCTGAATATCTGACAAAACTGCCACTTTTCGTGATTTTTCATCTTTGATAAGCCCCATAGCGATGCCAGCAACAGGAGAAGAAATTGGCACGCCACCATCCATAAGTGCAAGTGTTGAGCCACAAACGCTCGCCATAGATGACGATCCGTTTGATGAAGTAACTTCGCTCACCAATCTAAGCGCATAAGGAAATTCTTCTTCAGATGGTATAACAGGCTCTAATGCACGCTCTGCCAACGCACCATGGCCGATTTCACGACGTCCAGGGCTTTTTAAGCTCCTTGCTTCACCTGTCGCATATGGAGGCATGTTGTAATGATGGACATATCTGTTGACTTCCTCATCATCAAGTCCTTCCAATTTTTGCATATCTGACACAGTTCCCAGAGTAAGTGATGTTAAAACTTGTGTTTGCCCTCTTGTAAACACCGCTGAACCGTGAACTCTAGGCAAAAGCCCAACCTCACACCATATAGGCCTTATTTCTTTTAATTTTCTGCCATCTGGACGAATCCCACTATTTAAAATTTTTGCTCGAACTTTTTCTTTCGTCATTTTATATAAAACATCACCAATAAACTTTTCTTGTTCAGGGAAAATGTCAGCAAAATGCTCTTTCGTTTCCAAGTCCACAGCTTCTTGACGAGATTGTCGTTCTTCACGATCAAACGTGTCAAGAGCATAATCCAAACGTTTGTCAGCAAATTCCCTAACAGCTTTATCAATTTCAGTCGGGACAGTAACATAGTTAATATTTGGATTTAATGGCTTACCTATTTCCTTTTTTACCTTTTTGATAAATTTAACAATCTTTTTGATTTCTTTGTGCCCAAACATGATAGCATCAAGCATAACTTCTTCTGGGATTTCCTTGGCACCTGCTTCAACCATAAGTACTGCCTCTTCCGTTCCACTAACCGTCAAAGCAAGACGAGATTTTTCTCTTTCCTCTTGATTAGGGTTTAAAATAAACTTTCCATCAATCATGCCAACTTGCACAGAACCTGTTGGTCCTTCAAAAGGGATATCAGAAATCGAAAGAGCAAAACTTGAACCAAGCATTGCCAAAACCTCAGGTGCATGATCTGGATCCACTGAAAGCGCAGTCGCAACGACAGATACATCATTATAAAATCCCTTTGGGAAAAGTGGTCTTAAAGGTCTGTCAATCAATCGAGAAGTCAAAATAGCCTTGTCAGAAGGTCTTCCCTCACGCTTTTTAAATCCTCCAGGTATTTTGCCTACTGAATACATTTTTTCTTCAAAATCTACACCAAGTGGAAAAAAATCAATGCCCGGTCTTGGCTCTTTTGACATGGTAACATTTACCATTACAACGGTTTCACCACAACTAACAAGGCAATGGCCGTTTGCTTGTTCTGCCAAAGCGCCTGTTTCAAACGTAACAACATCCTTGCCTATTTTAATTTCAAACTTCTTTCCATGTGTCATAAATATTCTCCTTAAATATTGTAAAAGGGTGCAAAAAACATGCACCCTCCCCCAATTTGTTATTTTACATCTCTAAGTCCAAGCGACTTAATAAGTGATCTGTAAGCTTCAATGTCTTTTTCTTTTAAATAAAGCAAAAAGCCCTTTCTCTTTCCTACCATTTGAAGCAATCCACGTCTTGAATGGTTGTCCTTATGGTTTGTTTTAAGATGTTCGGTCAAATGATTTATTCTTTCAGTCAAAAGAGCTACTTGAACTTGAACAGAACCTGTGTCGTTTTCAGATTGTTTATACTGATTAATGATAGCTTGTTTCTTTTCTGTTTCCATATTTTACCTCCATTTTATTTTGTCACCCAAAGCAAAGCAAGTGTCAGAGGCTGTCATCATACTGTGCATGGGCCAAATCGACTTTAATATATTAACACAATTTTTGCTTATTGTAAAGTAATTAAACCGATTTTTTTAATTTTTAAAAAGTATTTTTTTCTTTTCAATCATTTCATCTATTCTTTCAATATAATCTTTAATAAATTTTACATTTGCATGACGCTCTATTTTGTTTTCATAATTAAAAACACGTTTGGTTATCGCACCAGCACCCACCGCTATAACAGATGACGTGTCTTCCATAGAATCTATATTAAATTGGCAAATGTCATTATCTCTAAAAAAGCCAACATTCTCTAAAGCACCTATTTGATATTTTTGCCTGTATATGTAATAAGGCTTATAACCAGAATTCATAAGCTTGTTTTCGCAAAAAGATAGTAATTTGTTAAAATCTTTAAATTCTATTTGCTTAAAATTGCCAAACAACAAACTTCCCCTCTTTAAAGATAATGTGTGTATTGTGATGTTGTTAGGAAATAAGTCTAACACTGATTGTAAACTCTTTTTAATGGTTTGTGGAGATTCACCCGGCAAACCAACAATCATATCCATGTTGACTTTTAAGCCTCGCTCAATTGCAATTGTATAAGCATTTAAAACATCGGCAACAGTATGTTTCCTCCCTATACGTTTTAGTGTTGCAGTAGAAAAGGTTTGAGGGTTTATACAAATTCTGTCCACATGATGTTTGACTAAAACATCCAATTTTTCTTCGGTTATCGTTTCTGGTCTTCCACATTCGACTGTAAATTCAGTAGCAGAAAATTTTAATTCATTAAGCAACCGGTCAAGTTGATTTTCGTCTAAAACTGATGGTGTCCCTCCGCCAACATAGACATTCCTAACAATCAACGATCTTTCTGCTATAAGTTCTCTCATTTGACGAATTTCTTTTATCAAACAATCTAAGTAAGGCTCGACTAAATTCTTGACTTGTTCAAATTCATTTGAAATAAAACTGCAATAATGACAGCGAGATGGGCAGATCGGTATGTTTACATAAAAATCGATAAGGTTGTCATTTTTTATTATGCCACGTTGATTCTTTATTGTTTTTGCAACCAACAATGCTTTTTCATTGGAAAAAGCGTATTCTTTTTGCAAAAATTCAGTCATAAGATGCTCTTTTGTTTCTCCATTTTCTATTGCCGATCTAGCAAGCGCAGTTGGCCGTATTCCTGTAAAACTACCCCATGGTAATGATCTGTTTTCAGTTTGTTCTAGTGCTGAGTAGAGAGAAAACAATGCCCTTCTTTTACGTAAACTTTTTTTTCGTAATTCATCTCCTTTTGGCAAATCAAAAGAAAACTCAAAAATTTTGCCCTTAAATTGAATTTTTTCATAAAGTTTATCTTCTATGTTCTCAACATGAAAAACATCTTCTTCAATTTGATGACCATAAAACATAAGAAGAAGATCAGTCATTTCCTTTTCAAATTCGGTATTTGTTTTAATCATTTAACTTATCCTGTTAACCTTTTTGATGCCATTAATCTGTTCTAGATGGGTGCATGTCGTTTTGATATCTTCTCGGCTTTTAGCACTAATGACAATAGTAAATTCCAATTGATCCAATTTTTCTTTCGCTTCAAATTTTCGCAAACTCACATTTTCTGTTGCGAGGTTTGAAGTAATCTTGTTAAGAAGCATAGGAGATTTTTCTGCAATAACTTTAATTTCGGCAGAAATCTCTGCACTATTTTCACCTTCCCAGTCCACTTCAATAAGTCGCTCTTTATCAAGATATTTGATGTTAGGGCAATCACTTTTGTGAATGGTAACTCCCTTGCCCTGTGATATATAACCAATTATGTCATCACCAGCTATTGGATGGCAACAACCTGCGTATCTTACAAGAAGACCTGTCGCGCCATCTACAACAACACCACTCTTGCTTGTTTTAAGTTTGATTTTTTCACCTTTATCGCTAGCCCTATCATGATCTTTTAAATAAAGGGCAATCAATCTTCCAACAACCTGGGTAGCTGAAAGCGAGCCAGAGCCTATCGCTGCATATAATTCCTCCATAGACTCCATAGTATATTTTATCAATATATCATTTATATATTTTTCTTCTAATAATTGGGAAATGGCAAACTGACGCGCTTTAGAAGCTTCTTCAAGCATAATTTTACCATTAGCTATGTTTTCATCTTTCATTTCGTTTTTGAAAAACGATTTTATTCGGCTACGTGCACCTGAGGTTTTAACATGATTAAGCCAATCACGTGATGGCCCTTTTGAATTTGAATTTGTTATTATTTCAACTACGTCACCATTTTTTAATTCCGTATAAATGGGTTTCATAATATTGTTAATTTTTCCACCAACGCAATGATTTCCAATATCGGAGTGTATAGAATAGGCAAAATCTATCATAGTAGCACCAACAGGAAATTCCAAAACCTTACCCTTAGGTGTTTGCACAAAAATTGAGCCAGTATAAAGATCGGTCTTAAGCGTTTCAACAAAATCGGTTGATTGCATTGTTTGTGCATTCTCTATGATGTTTCTAAACCAACTAATTCTCTTGTCTAGTTTATCCATTTTTTCGCTACCATCTTTATACATCCAATGGGCAGCAATACCATATTCACAATGCTTGTGCATTTTATATGTTCGTATTTGTATTTCAAGAGGGCGTTGATTTTCAACAATAACTGTCGTATGCAAGGTTTGATAACCGTTTGGTTTTGGATTTGAAATATAGTCTTTTACTCTTCCCTGTATTGGTCTGTAAATACCATGAATTTTACCGAACACAGCATAACATTCTTCAACTGTTTGAACTAGCACACGCATAGCAATCAAATCATATATTTGCGCAAGAGTCACGTTTTTCATTTTTATTTTTCTAAAAATAGATGACACGTGCTTTTGCCTTGCTTGAATTTCACCTTTTATACCAAGTTCGTGCAAAATGCTTACAAGACGTTTTTTTGTTATTTCAATCTGTCTGTTGTTTTCTTCGCGAGTTTTTTCAAGCTGGTTTATCAGTGAATAATACATTTCTGGATTTTGATATTTGAAACAGTAATCTTCCATAACTGACTTCATTTCAGATAATCCAAGACGTTCTGCCAGTGGTGCAAAAACCTCTTTGACATTTGAAACAAAATCGCTATCAATGGCAGAAAGAGGCTCTTTTAAATGTTTTACATCATACAAAATACCTGCAAGCTTAATCAAAACGGCACGCAAATCTTTGCCTAATCCTATAAACATTCTTCTTATATCATCTGCCTCTTCAGCTTTTGTCAAATATCGAATATCTTTCAATTTCTTAAAACTTGAAAAAATCAGTTTTTCATCTTCAGACAACCTTTCACCAATCTTTTTAACTTTTTCTGGATCAACTTTATAAAGCTGATAAATTAAAAAACCAATAACAGCGCTTGTGTCAAGTTTTAACTCAACAATAAAATCAATGATTTCGTTTATTCTATCAAAATCAACTCTTTCATCAATCAACTGATCTAAAATACTCAACAAGCGTTCTTCTAGCTTAAAATTTTTCAAAATTTTTTCTTTTATTTCTGTTTTCCCCATAATCAATCCTTACTTATATTTTTTATCAAACATAGTTTATTATATAACACCGAATCCGTAAGATTTCTCTTTACGTTTTTAACAGGCGAAACTTTAAAACAATTATTATCTTCCACACAAATAAGCTTTAATTCTTCAAAAACCTTTATGGCAACATAAACATCTAGAAATTTAAACTTTTTTTGTTCGAATAATTTTTCAAAACAATCAAAGATATCAGTAAAAATTAAATTTGATTTTGAACAAAGTATTGAGTAAATTTTTCCAAAATTTTCACGTGAAAGATTGATATTTGAATATCTAGAAAGATTTTCCATTTTAGATGCTGGCAAAACAATTTCTGCATCAGTAACCTTGTTTAATTCACTAATATATCCCTCCTCTAAAATAGGAGAAAGGAAAATTATTTTTGAAAAATTTTTCGCCCATTCTAATCCTATTGGAGACAAAAGCAAACTATTGTAGCCAGAACATATTTTGTCGCAAATACCATAATAAAACAATCCTTGCCCAGAATATTTTTTAGCAAATTCAACATATTCGTAACCATTAAAAGTAACAAAAGCTGTCCCAAAAACCGTGGACGCTGTTGAAGAAACATATTCTAATAAATTTTGTTGATGATAAAGAGAAAACTTTGCCGGCGTCTGCTTTTCATATTTGAGCTGTTCAATTTCAATTGGAAAAACGTAATTGTTAGTTTCTGGAATAATGAAAGAACCACTATCAAAATTGGAAACTATTCCCTTCCTTTGATTGTCTTGAAACTCAAATATAAAACTTTTTTGTCTTGAAAACCTTAACAATTTGGATTTTGGTAAAAAATTAAAGTAGACAAGTGGAAAATCGTTTATCAAAATTTCCGCATGCTCAGGAAATCTTTTCATCGGTTTAAAAGACATATCCTGGACGGTCAGTTTAAACTTTGGAGTTGGATTGCCACATCCACACGGCTCTAAAATCCTCAACTCATTTAAGAAATCTTGCGTTATTTCATCTGTTGACAATTCGTTATCATAATACTCTATTGGAATAAATGCCTGCTCACTAACCTTTTCAAACATAACTGAATTGATGCGTTTTGTAAAAATTTCATAATCTTTACGTTTTATCGTTAACCCTGCTGCCATAGAATGACCGCCATAAGTGATCAAAATGTCACTTAAAGATGATAAAACAGCATGAATGTTGATGTCATCTATACTGCGGCCTGAACCCTTTAACTCGTCACCCACCTGGGCAAACAAAAACACAGGGCGATGAAATTTTTCAACAAGACGTGAGCAAACAATACCCAAAACGCCTTGATCCCACTTTTTTGAAGCGAGAGTGATGACTCTTAAATTTTTCAATTCAAATTTTTCTAAAGCTTTTATTGCCTCATCATAAATCTTATTGCATAAAACTTGCCTTTTTAAATTATGGCTGTTGATTTTATTTATTAAATTTCTAGCTCTAACAGGATTGGTTTCCATAATTAAATCTAATGAATCCCCTGCATCTCCCATTCTTCCAGAAGCATTAAGTTTTGGCGCTATCTTAAAGGAAATAGCAGAAGAAGAAGGCTTTGAAATAGAAATCTTGTTTTCTTTTAAAAGCATTTTTAGTCCGATAGGCAAATGTTTTTCAAAAAGCTTTAATCCACGAGTAACAATAGCTCTGTTTTCACTTAAAAGAGGTACTATATCAGCAATTGTTGCAATAGCCGCTATAGGCAACAACTCTTCACACTCCTTTTGCCCTAACATAGCCTCGCTAATTTTGTAGGCGAGCCCTGCCCCACACAAATCTTTAAATCCAAATTTTTGCCCTTCTTTTTTAGCATTTAAAACTATCCCATTAGGCAAAATCTCCGGCAATTCATGATGGTCGGTAACGATTATTTCAACACCCTTTGATTCAGCATAGTCAACTTCATTATGACAAGAAATTCCACAATCAACTGTAATAATCAAATTAGGATTATACTTGTCTATAACCTTATCAATGGTTTCGTTAGTCAGCCCATATCCGTCAACATATCTGTTTGGAAGATAATAATTAGCCTTTATCCCCTTTTTTGCAAGTGCTTTAATTAAAATAGCAGTTCCACACACACCGTCAACGTCATAATCACCAAAAACCACAACTTGATCTTTCATCTTTACTGCTAAATCGATTCTTTCACAAAACTTGTCCATACCGTCAAGCAAAAAAGGATCCAAAAATTTTACAGGCGAGAGATATTCTTCGATTTTTTCACGTGTATTTACACCACGCGACAAAATTATCTCCATCACCTTTGGAGATATATGAAATTCCTCACTAAAAGCATTAGCCTTGTCGACATCTTTGTTAAAATATTTCTTAAATATCATCTTATGTTTAAATTATATCAAAACACAAGCTAAAAGTAAAACAAATTTAAAAAGAAACACTGTTTATATAAAAATATTGATTTTTGCATTTCAAATTCGTTGATCTACTTAAATTTTTTCATAGAAAATCAATTTAAAAGTTATTTGCAAATCAATAAAAAAAAGTTTAATATCTAAAAATCATAAAAAAAAGAACCAAATGACTTTGGTTCTTTTTGAGCAATCAATAAAAAGGAACAAGTTATCAAGTAAGGTATAATAAGCTTAAACGAAAAGTTTAAGCGACACAAGACCGTTCAAAAGTCATATGCCTCGACTTCTCTCTTTAAAAGGAGGTGATCCAGCGGCACCTTCTGATACCGCTACCTTGTTATGACTTCACCCCAGTCGCTGGTTTTACCTTAGGCGGCTGCCTCCATTTCTGGTTAGCTCACCGACTTCGGGTCCCCCCAACTCCCATGGCGTGACAGGCGGTGTGTACAAGACCCGGGAACGCATTCACCCCAACATTCTGATTTGGGATTACTAGCAAATCCGACTTCATGTGGATGAGTTTCAATCCACAATCCGAACTGAGATCTTCTTTTTGAGTTTTGCTCCACGTTGCCGTTTCGCTTCTCTTTGTAAAAACCATTGTAGCACGTTTGTAGCCCAAGGCGTAAGAGGCATGATGATTTGACGTCATCCCCACCTTCCTCCGTATTATC
>CALVOH010000033.1 GCA_944350225.1 uncultured Clostridia bacterium
AGAATAACAATCAATTCAAAACCAGCAACAACTCTTTCCCCTGTAAAACGACTTGATGTTATTAAAATCAACTTGCAAGATGAAACGGGCACAAACATACCTAGTTCAAATCTTGATTTTGATATTCTATTTGAAAATGATGCGATTTTAGTAATAAACAATCCTGCTAATTTGTCTTGCATTCCGTCAAAATCAAATTTTCAAAACAATTTAGCAAATGCAGTATGCAATTACTTAGGAAAAAACTATGTTTATCGTGCGATAGGACGACTTGACAAAGAAACTTCTGGAATTGTGGTCATAGCAAAGGATAGACTCACTGCTGAAAACCTATGTGTAGAAAAGACCTATTATGCCATCTGTGAAGGCAATTTTCCATTTAAAGAGATAGAAATCAATCTGCCTATCTCTACCATATCAAAAGATGGAATAAACCAAAGAAAACGAACCGTTCTTTCCAAAGAACAAAAAATTGAATTGATTAATAACGGTTATAAAATTGATGAAAAACCAGCAAAAACAATTGCAAAGAAAATAAAATCAAGAAAGAACAAGTCACTTCTAAAACTAACACTTGAAACAGGGCGAACGCATCAAATCCGAGTTCATCTTTCAACACTAGGATATCCACTTATTGACGACACCCTTTACGGAAAAGGCAATGGCAAACGCGCTTTGTTACATTGCCAGAGAGCAAGGATTTTTTTGCCACTACTAAACTTTAAGAAAACTATAATCGCGCCCTTCCCCGCAGATTTTTACTCAAAAACTGAATTGCCAAAATTGAGATAAACGTCTGGAACTTTGCCGTTTATATAATGCTCGCAAATTAATACTTGAGTAACAAAGCTCATATTTTTCGTATTTAAAGGCAAAATCACACTTAAAGTTACATTAACATCAATATACAAAGAATGAATTGTTTGGTTTATTCCAGCCTCCACAAATCTAGAACGAAAGGAAGTGATTACAGATCCAATAGGCACAACATGAACATTGATATTTGGCCCAACACCAGACAAAGCATAGATGCCAGTAAAAGTGCCAAGGGGTATAGGTATAGAATAAGAGCCAACCGTATCCAAATAGATTTGCGCTTTTGTAGAGATTTCTCTCGCAAAATTGTTTAACGTGATAGTATTTGCTGATATAAAGGCAATAGTATTATCCGAAAGTTTTGAAACTTCCATAAAATCGGTGTATTCATAATTTTCTTCCTGTATCACATCGTAGATCGCATCGCTTATCATCGTAGTAGCGACGGAATCAACTTGTGCGTAGGAAACATCTGCAACGAGTGGGGCTACCACATATTGAAAATATAAAAACACACATAAAACAACAAATAAAATACTGCCAAGACAAATGTAAGCCTTGGTCTTTCGGCTTAATCTTTTGTTCTTGACGCATCGCATATATTAATATATGAAATATATATTTAAAAAGTGCTAAGTAACTATACAATTAGTTTAAACGAATCTTTTAAAAAGTTAAAAAAATAGAAAGTCAATAATATTAGAAAGAGTATTTAATATTATTAAACGGTTTAATAAATTTAAATTATTATGTCGACAACATATTAAGGTATTAAATATTTAACATAATACAACTTCTTGTATGTATTAAAATATAATACAAACAATATGTTGTATTATTTTGTTTTTGAACTGAATATTAAAGAAAACAAAAAGGCAAAGCCCACCGCAGCTGCTATTCCCGCCGATGTCGCTTCTAAGCCACCTGTCAATGTTCCTAAAAGGCCTCTTGATTCCACGCCAGACATAGCCCCTTTTGCAAGAGAAGCACCAAAACCCACTATTGGCACATTTATCCCAGCTTGAGCAAATTGAGATATAGGGTCAAATATATTAAAAGCTTGCAATATCACACCTATAAGCACAAACAAAACCAAAATTCGTGCCGAAGTTATTTTCGTTGTAATTATCAATATTTGCCCGAGCATACATATTGCCCCACCGATTAAAAAGACCCACAAATATTCCATCTATTCCTCCGCTTCAAACACTAGCGCATGACAAACGCCTGGTATTGTTTCGCCCTGCTGATTTGCTGTTGTCGACATTAATGCACCTGTTGGCAAAAACAGCACTTTTTTAAATATTTTTTGCTTCATCTTTTTTACCACATAGCTGTTTAAAACTGTAGCACTAGCACCACACCCACTACCACCACACATAGTGTCTTGATTTCGAGTAAAATAACTATGACCGCAATCACTATAATTTTTCCCTAGTTTAAAACCTTTAGCCTCCATCAAATCTACCAATATTTCAGCCCCCAATTTACCTAAATCACCGGTTAAAATTAAATCATAATCCTCCGGTTTTGTTTTTGTGCCTTCAAAATGCGAGCTTAAAGTGTCTGCTGCTGCTGGTGCCATCGCAGCACCCATGTTATTTATGTCATTTATCCCAAGGTCAATGACTTTGCCAAATGTTACCATGCTTATTACGGGGCCATCCCCATCTAACGAAACTATGCTCGCTCCCGAGCCTGTAACCGTCCACTGTGATGTTGGAACTCGTTGACAGCCAAGCTCCAACGGAAATCGAAATTGACGTTCGGCAGTAGAAAAATGAGAGCCCGTTGCGCATGCGACATTTTTAAAATATTTGCCATTAACCAAAATCGCACCTATTGCAAGTGATTCCGCCATAGTTGAGCAAGCCCCAAACAACCCTAAATAAGGCATGTTAAAAGCTCGGGCGGCATATGACGATGATATAATTTGATTTAATAAATCTCCTGCAAGCAAAAGGTTTATGTCATTTATCATAAGACCTGCATTTTGCACAGCTCCTGTAATAGCGAGTTCCAACATTTTACATTCTGTCTGCTCATAAGTCTTTTCGCCCAATCTATCATCTTTCATGACATAATCAAAATATTTACCAAATGGCCCTTTCCCCTCTTTTGGTCCAACAATTGAGTAACTTCCTATTATTTTTGGTCTATTTCTTAATTCAATCGTTTGCACTATATTAACCCCACAATATAATAAATAATTCCAACAAACACACTTGAAACTATTCCGGTCACAATCACAGGGCCCGCTATTGTGAACATTTTCACACAAGTTCCGTAGATTATCCCCTCATGTTTGTATTCTATTGCAGGAGATGTTATGGAGTTTGAAAACCCTGTAATAGGCACTATGCTCCCTCCACCAGCAAATTTACCGATTTTATCATACACACCTATTGCAGTTAAGAAAGATGCTAAAAATATCAATGCCACAAGCGTCCATGCCCAAGCACTTTGCTGTGACATATTTGGAAAAACATATAACAATAGGTCGTTTATTCCTTGCCCCAACAAACAAATCAATCCACCAACCCAAAAGGAATTAAAAAGAGATGGCCATGGCTTTGTTTTTGGAATTCTTGCTTCCACATATGCTTTATAGGCTTGATTTAATTTTTCGTTTTTCATAATTTTCTCCTACATAATATTTGACACGAATATCCAAGAATAAACCTATAATTATTGCTCAAAATAAACACGTAAAGGAGGTTTTATGAAAAAACTTTTAATTTTTGCTGGAATATTAGCAACTTCGCTGTCAATAGCAGGTTGTTCAGGGACCAATGAGTCTGCAGTAATCAACAGACTTTCTCACCAATTAGATAGAACCGCAAATACAGTAAACACTATTAATCAAGACACTAGTAGCGATATTGCCATTGAAAATATCTCACGTTTGTTTTCTGATAAAGCGACTACTTCTCAAATAAGTGTGCTATCTGAGGCTTATCAATCATCAGCAAATGCCGCATCTGGCGCAAGAGGACTTTCGAGCAAAATAAACAAAAAAATAATAAACATTAAAAAGAGCATCGCTGGAAATTTGAAACTCGGCAATGAAAACACTGGAACGATAAACGAACTTACCACAAGTATGCAAAAATACACCTCAAATTTAAACAAAACAAAATCAGAATACAAAAATGCAGCGAAAGCTATTTATAAAATTGGAGAAGAAAATGAATCCGAACAATTAAACGTTAAACTTGCTAGATTGTCGTGTTGTGTTGAAGCCAGAAATTGTTATATGCAAAATTTACTTTTGACGCTTGAAAATATTGAAAACATTTTAAATGGGCTTGAAGACAATCAAAATGAAAATGAAGTCGTGGAAAATGAACAAAATGATTATCAAAATGATTTAGAAACTCAAAACATTCAAAACAATGCTCAAATTCAAAATCAAATGCCAATAAACCAAAATTATAATGCTAATAATGGCTATTACAATCAACAACCTTACTACCCTAATGCAACAAATTATGGAGGAGCAAACGGTTATAACGGAAATTTTAATTATCCGTATGCATATGGCAACGGGGCTGGTGGATATGGCTGGCGCGGAGGATTTAACCCTGATAGAAACACCGACACCTACGGTCCTGGCGTAACAAACATTGACACATACAAATTTAACGGCAATAATAGGCGCTTTAATGGCTCAAATGGAATAAACATGATTGACAATGACACAAACGATGAAACAGGCATTCTTCAAGAAAACACTAATGACGAAGAAAATCACGAAAGTGACGCAAAAGAACAAATTTTACCAATAAATTATTCAACTGAAAGTAATGTTCAATCATTACCAAATAATCCACAAATTAAAAAACACAGAATAATGCAAACCCTAGACAACCGTGAGACGTTTGATGACGTGGCAACTGGAGACGACGGGCTAAACCAAGACGAAAATATTGAGTTTGCTGATGACGAAAAAATAAAAATTCGTTCAGTAGGAGCTGATGTTGATCAAGAGAAAGAAGAAGAAAAAGAAGAAGAGAAAATTCAAGGAGAAAATAAAATTAAAGGTCACACTCAAACCGAAGCCGACATAAACAAAGATATTGAAAATTTAATAAAGAAGCCGTCGTAATCACGACAGCTTTTTTTTCAAACTATTTAAAATTCGGTTTTCCAATCGTGAAACTTGGACTTGCGAAATATTTAACTTTTGAGCTATTTCACTTTGCGTTTTGTCGTAAAAATATCTCATAAGTATAATAGCCCTATCTCGTTTTGTCAGTGATGAAAGCATTTCACGAACTGCTATTTTATCCATCAAATTTTCATCGGTAGCAAGCGAATCGATTCCATCAATAATCAAAGAACTTCCTTGAGAATTTTCAGTTGGAGAATATAATGACAAAGGCATCTTTGCCGAATCCATAGCCATCACAATTTCCCCTTCTTCTACTCCAAAATGTTTCGCTATGTTTTCAACAGTTGGCGACGCTTTGTTTTCAGCATAATAATTTTCAACAAATTTGTTAATCTTCAAATTCAACGATTTGATTGCACGAGACACTTTTATTGCACCATCGTCGCGCATAAATCTTTTTATTTCTCCTATAACCATTGGCACAACATACGTTGAAAATTTTACGTTAAATTCAGCATTAAAATTTTTTATAGCTTTAACAAATCCTAAACACCCCAGCTGATACAAATCGTCATATTCAAGTCCTTTCCCGTAAAAACGTTTGATAATGCTTTTAATCAACGGTGAATTTTGTTCTATAAGCTGATTTTTCGCTTCTTCATCGCCATTTTGTGCCTTTGCTACTAGGATTTTTATTTCATCGGCGTTCAGCATAGGTGCCTTCTTTCAAAGTCGCACTATTGCAAATTTTTCTCATTACAACTCGCAACCCCTTATCACCATTCTTGTATAACTGAACATCGTCCATAAACGTTTCCATCACAGAAAAACCCATACCACTACGCTCTTCATCGGGCTTTGTTGTGTAAAAAGGTTCTCTTGCTTTTTTAAAGTCTTTGATTCCAATCCCATCGTCAGAAATAGTTATTGTAACTTCGTTTTTATCAAGTTGAACTCTCATTCTTACGACCCCATCTCCTTTTGGATAAGCATGCACGATTGCATTTGTGACAGCTTCTGACACAGCTGTTTTGATATCACTAATTTCTTCAAGTGATGGATTAAGAGGAAGGCAAAAACTAGCAACACAAACCCTAGCAAAACTTTCATTTGCCGAATCAGCCTTAAATTCTACCTCCATAAAATTGTCTTGTTTCACGATCTTACCTCCTAAATAATTTTGGGCATTAAATCATATAACCCAGTCATTTTAAAAATTTTTTCTGCATGAGATGAAGGATTACAAATATAAATTGGAATTTTTCTATCCTTCATCTTTTTATATCTTCCAATTAGCACCCCTATACCAGTAGAATCCATGAAATCTAATTCAGATAAATCAATTATAATCTGTTTAAATATTCCACTTCCAAAAGCCTTGTCCATCTCCTCACGAGTATAAGACGAAGAGTGCTCGTCAAGTTCGCCACACAAAAGTAGGTAAAGTGTGCCGTTGTATATTCTAGATTTGACCTTCATATTCTCCTCCTTTACGTTTCACAGTATAATTGATTTATACATAAAAAAAACAAGCCTTTTTGTAGAAAAAAAGCTTGTTTTGCCATATTAGTATTTCGCTTCTTTTAGATAATCAGTCCTCCACTGACAATCAAATTTTCCCCTGTTACAAAATCGCTGTTTGCTAAATATAAAACTGCTTTTGCAACATCCTCACAAGTGCCAATTCTGTTTAATGGTGTTGCTTCTATCAAACGAGATTTTTCTTCATCGTTAAAGCAAGAATTCATTTTTGTGTCGATCAAACCTGGGCTTATACAGTTAACACGCAAATGAAGAGGAGCAAGTTCTTTTGCCAATGCTTTTGTTAATCCAATAATGCCGGCTTTAGAGGCTGAATAAATTGGCTCACAACTTCCCCCATAAACTCCTAAAAATGAGGAAATGTTTATTATGCTACCACCTTTTTTTAATAGAGGAATTGAATATTTGTTACAATAGATGGTTCCGTGAAGATTTACCTTTAATATATTGTCGATCACTTCATCAGCTTTGTCAATTAACATCATCTCTTCCTCTGCTATCCCAGCATTGCAAACGACGAGATCAAATTTTATGTTTTCATCTTGCAATTTTTTAAAAATCGCTTTCACTTTCTCGGGTTGCGATTGGTCAAAATATAATTCTACGACCTTAGTCTTTGCCTGACTTATGTCTATTTTGTTTTTGTTTCCACATAAAAAAAGATCATAGCCCTCATTAGAAAGAGCAAGAGCTATACACTTTCCTATATCCCCCGAAGCACCAGTAACAAGAGCCTGTTTTCTTAACATATATAACAAATACCCACCGCTGGACCGATATGCGCTGCAACAACAGGGCCAAGCTCGCCTTCATAAATTTTTGTTTTTGGAAATGCTGATTTCATTTTTTGCAATAGAACATCAAAAAATTTTGTGTTAGCAATGTGTATCGCAAAAAGTCTTTTGGTTTTTTCTGGGATCATAGCAATCAAATCAGAAATGGCCTTCCCCATTCCAAATATCTTTTTTGCACACAAAAGCGTGCCTTGTTTAAAAGTTAAAATTGGTTTAATTTGGAGCAAAGACCCAATCGTAGCACTAACCCTGCCAATTCTTCCACCTTTTTTAAGATACTCTAAACTGTCAGGAACAAAACATATTTGGCTGTTGACCTGTAAAGCTGAAATATACTTGACAATTTGATCTCTATCCCAACCCTCTTTTGCTTTTTCTATGACTTCCATGCAATATCCCCAAATATTTTGCCCCGTGCTCATAGAATCAATAACGGTTATTTTTTCAGGATTTTTACAAGATTCTCTTGCTAAATTTGCCACAGAATATGTCCCAGAAAGTGATGCGGAAATTGTGAAAACTATAGCCTCGTTCCCCTCATCTATCACTTTGTCATATGCCTTTATAAAAGACTCCGGAGATGGCTGTGATGTTTTTGGAAACAATTTTGTTTTTGTAAAACTTTCAAAAAATTCGTCATAACTTCCTGGCAAACCTTCTTCAAATTCTTTGTCCATATATAGCACGTGCAGTGGCACAACTGTAATATCATTTTCTTCAATAAATTCTTTTGGAATATAAGCAGTAGAATCTACAATAAGTTTTATCATTTTTACCTCCAAGGTTAGAATATTCTAACATAATAATATTTTTTCTCCAACATATTTATTTATATATTTGACAAAAAAATGGCGAACTGTTAATATTTTTGTATGAAGAAAAAAATAAAACTTATCATTGATAGTGACGTTTCGAATGAAGTTGATGACGTGTTTGCCCTCGCCTATGCACTTTCGCGCCAAGATGTGTTTGATATTAAACTCATTTCTGTTTCACCATTTACAGCTAGTTATAAAAGAAACTCCATTCATGACAACAATATCGATTCAAAATTTGAAGCTAAAAGATTGATGCGAACGATGGGATTAAAAAATACAGATATAGTAAAAAATGGGAGCATTGATTTTTTATCAAATGATTATACAGAAATAACTGACGCGTCAAACGAGATCATTAAATTAGCAAGTAAAGAAAAAATAACGATTCTTTGTATTGGAACGCTAACAAATGTTGCAATAGCTTTAATCACAAAACCAGAAATATCAAAAAATTTAAAAATAATCTTTTTAGGCACTCAAAATTTGTTACACGAAAATTTTACAGATGCAAATTACTTAAAAGACAAAAAAGCCTTTGAAGTTGTTATAAAAAATGTGGAGGATTTGACAATTTTTCCAAGCTCTGTCGCAAAGCAGTTTGTAACTAGCATTTATGAAGCAAAAAATCATCTATGCCAAAACAAACTTGGCAAATATCTTTACAAAAAACTTAATGATTCTGTGTTTAAAATTCAAAATCGTGGAATTTACACTATATACGATATTGGCCCTGTTGCCTATCTAATAAACAAAAATTGGTTTTGCACAACCAAAATCAACACCAACGAACTTCTAAAAGAACAAGAAAAACTTGACCGAGTAAAAGTTGTAAATTACATATTTGATTTACAAAAACAAGCCAATTATGAAATATGGAAGGATTTTATTAATTCAATAACATCGGTAGAAACAAAATCACAAAAAGATATCTTTTTTACATCGGATACTCACTTTTCTTCCAATCGTGTCATAAAATTGCATTTAGTACCATTTGAAAGCGTTGAACAAATGAACTATGAGTTGGTTAAAAGATGGAACAGTACAGTCGCAAAAGATGACATTGTTTATCATTTAGGTGATTTTGGCGAATATGATTATGTTAAAAAATTAAACGGACATATCATATTAATTTTAGGAAACTACGAAATTGCAGATATGAGAAAAAACAAACTGACTTTTAAAGAATTTAAAGATAAGCTTAAAAAAATAGGTTTCTATGACGTGATCGAAAAAAGTTCAAAAATTAAAACGGACAAATATGAAATATATCTGACCCACAAACCTGTCGATTGCAAAAGCAATATGATCAATTTATTTGGGCATGTGCACACTTTAAAACCAATAAACAAATCTGGGCTTAATGTTGCTACAACATATTTCAATTTCTGCCCTGTGTCATTAAAAGAAATAGAAAACAAAATCAATTTCATTAAAAATTTTGCTGATGAAAACGTGTTTGTTTAACGGCAAACACAAACGGCGTGTAGCGCAGTTGGTAGCGCGCATGGTTCGGGACCATGAGGTCGTGGGTTCAAATCCCGCTACGCCGACCAAATAAACTAACAAATTTCACAAAAATAAAAATTTTTAATAAAATAAAGTGAAACAAGTGTAAAGATTAAAAAGCTTCTATAATTTAAAATTCTTAAAAAAAAGTGCAAAAATAGAATTTTACAATTATTTTATAAAAAATGTTTTAATTTTCTTGACATCGTTTTTTGTTTAGTGTAAAATGATTTCGCAACCTAAAAACGTCGGGGTGTAGCGCAGTTGGTAGCGCAC
>CALVOH010000034.1 GCA_944350225.1 uncultured Clostridia bacterium
AGATGTGGAATCTGCTTTTAGATATTGGGAAGAACAAGGCTTAGTGCAGGTTTTATCCACACATCCTATTGAGATATTATTCAATCCTTTAAAAAATATTTTCACTGGCACAAAATTGTATAAGCCCGAAAAATACGAAGTGTTTAATCGACAAGCACAAGCTTTATTTGAAGGCAAAAGAGAGATCACTAAAACGGAATATGGTGAATATTATGAATTTTTGGAACGCTCTCACATGGAACAAGAAGCGCTGATCATGATCATGAAATACTGCATTGACTCAAAACAACGCGCAGTTGGATATAATTATATTTTGACAGTTGCACGTAATTGGGCAAGCGAAGGTATTTTAACGGTGCCACAAGTTGAAGAAAGACTATGCGAAATGGAGGAAAACAACTCTAATCTCGCATTGATATTGAGCGCGCTAGGTATAAAAAGAAATTCTTATATCGAAGAAAGAGCTTTATATCACAAGTGGACTAGGGAGTTTGGATTTGAAGATGATGCGATCATGTTCGTCGCTAAATCCATGAAGAGAAAAGGCGGTTTTGAAAAATTAGATTCACTTTTAGAAAGCTTTTATAATGTAAGGAAATTATCAATAAGCGAAATAAAAGATCATATGCTCGCACAGGAATCGATGAAAGAACTTGCAAAACAAGTCAACAAAAATCTTGGGCTTTTTTATGAATCACTAGACAGCGAGATTGAAGCTTATATCTCCCCTTGGCTTGGCTTTGGCTTTGAAGTTGATGCAATTTTAAAAGTTGCAGAGTATGCTTTTAAGTCTTCCATAAGAAGTTTAGAAGGCATGGACAACTTAATGAAAAAATTATATAAGCTAGGCATACTTACCAGCGAAAGTTTGTTAGAACATCTTGGCCAGCTTGTTAAAAGTGACTCGCAAATCAAATCAATTTTAGAAGACCTTGGAATAAGCAGAAGAGTCAATTCTTACGATCGAGAAATGTTTAAAACTTGGTCACAAGTTTGGAACATGAGCGACGATCTTATCAAACATTCAGCATCTCTTTCTGTTGGAAAAATCAATCCGTTGCAATATATGAATCGTCTTTTAGCGTCTTGGCACGAAAAAGGCGTTAAAACTATTGAAGAAAGTAAAACCGTTATAACTAAAAACGAATATGTAAAAAATGGAAAATCGTTTTCACAAGTTGACTTAACTGCCACTAACAAACAAAAAGAAGTTATGAAAATTTTGCAACAGCGCAAATATTCAGCAGAACTAAAAGCAAAATCTGCACTCGTTTTAGCATTAAAAGACGAACAATTTAAAAATATTTACAACAAATATAATGAAGAAAAAATCTCTTTGGCAAAAGATGAAGCATTTGGCAAAGCTCATGACAAATCCACACTTAAAGATTTAAAAAGCAAACTTTCCACGCGTTTAAAAGAACTTAAACTTGGCTCAATCGAACCGATTTACACTTGTAAAAAATGCAAAGATGAAGGTGTTGTGAATGGGCAATACTGCGATTGTTTTAAAAAGGAATTTGAGCGATTGATGGGCGCCGAATCATCAAAGCAATTAAAACCAATTATACCAGAAAATGATGAAAATATTCAAAAATTGGTAATGAAAATTGAAGAAGTTGAAGTATAAAAAAACTCTCGAATTGAGAGCTTTTTTTTCATCGACTTAAAAATTTAATAAAAGAGTTTAAATTTCTCAATTGTTCTTCATGAGAACTTTCTTCGCCGTGCCCACTTTGTAAAAGTTTAAAATTGATTTGTAAAACGCGTTTTAAACTTTCCAGCATCTGCAATTTGTTACCACCATAGAGATCCATTCTTCCAATACCCTTTTTAAAAACTAAATCACCTGCAAAAAGAACATCGTCTATTAGATAACATACTCCACATTTCGAATGTCCTGGTGTGATAAAAGCCTCAACATTAATACTGCCAAATTGAAATTTTTCATCGCTTGAAAAAAAATGAAATTTGTCAAACTTATCAATATTTAATTGACCATAATTTTTTGCGCTATCATTCAAATATTCTTTACTTACACTTGAAGCGTAAATCTTACAACCAAATTCTTGCGCGTAGATTTCAGCATACAATGCATGATCATAGTGAGCATGCGTAAGTAATACGCCTAAAACATGTTTTCCTTGAACAACATTTTTGACTTGTTCTATCGAGCAACCTGCATCAATTACAATCGCGTCTTCACCATTTGACACGACAAATGTGTTGCTTTCTAACAAATTTGATACTATTCTTTCAACAAACATGAAAAGATTATAATCCTTTTTTACAATTAATACAAATGTTTATTAAAAAAATATTTTTTTAAAATAATGTTTGACAATATTATAAAAAATGTGTAAAATGATTAAGCGAATATAGGGGTGTAGTTTAGTGGTAAAACTATGGTCTCCAAAACCATTGTCGAGGGTTCAATTCCTTCCACCCCTGCCAAAAAATGCCGTTGTAACTAAAGGCATTTTTTTAATCTAAATCATTTCATTAAATTCTTTTTGTTAATCTTCAATTAAACTACTATTGACGCAAATTTAACATTTAATAATACCTTTTCATTAATTTAGGATAATTTTATTTAATTTATAAGAAAAAAGCAATATTTTTTAAAAATAATAAAAAATTGGCACTCAATTATCGCTTTATACTAACCCAACGCTACGTCCAAAATCATCATCAAAACAAAACCCAATATTGACCCCCAAATGCAAAAATTATGATTTTTCTCATAACCTTCTGGCAACAATTCTGTCAAGATAACCAAAAACATCGCACCAGCAGCAAAACTCAAAACCCACGGCATAATAACACTTATGCTTGTCGCCAAGAAAAATCCTATTACAGCAGCAATAGGTTCGACAATGGCGCTCGAAACACCACACAAAAAACCTTTTAATTTACTGCCTGTTGCTTCTTTCATTGGCAATGCGACAGCTGCGCCCTCTGGTATGTTTTGTATCCCCATACCAACAGCAAGACTCACTGCCATCGCAAACAGAACGGGATCAGCAAGCGCCCATGCCCCACCAAATGCGACACCAACAGCCAGCCCTTCAGGTATGTTATGCAAAGTCATAGCAATAAAAATTTTGCTAGATTTTTTCATGCCATCACTTTCTTTACCAATTTTTTTACACAACAAATCCATAAGAACAATAAAACCACATCCTGCTAAAAATCCAATTGCCGCAGGCAAAAAAGACAAATCACCATAACTTTCAGATTGCTCAATAGCAGGCAAAATCAATGACCAAATCGAAGCGGCAAGCATAATGCCGGCAGAAAATCCATTAATAAGTGCGGAAGTTTTTATTCCAACATCTTTCTTAAATAAAAAAACGGCAAGTGAACCTAATGTAGTCATGAAAAATATAAAACTAAAACCAAAAATAATTTTTGAAACGTCGCTCATTTTTTCCTCTTTTGCATTTTTTAACTAGCCACAAAACCAGTCATAATCACTATATGCAAAAGATTGTTAATGTGCTTTAATTATAGCCAAGCGCAGTCAACTTGTTTGGATTGTTTTGCCAATTCTCTTCCACCTTGACAAAGAGCTTTAAATTCACCTTTTTGCCCAAAAATTCTTCCATCGATTTTCTTGCCATACTACCAATCTTTTTTAGTGTTTGACCTTTTTTGCCAATAATAATACCTTTGTGAGAATTTTTCATACAAACTATATCGGCATCCACACAAACCACCTGTCCATCTTTAAACCTAACAATTTCAACCGCTATTCCGTGAGGTATTTCTTGCTCTAAAATCTTTAAAGTCGCTTCGCGCAAAAATTCAGCTATAAAAAATTTTATAGGCTTGTCGGTAAATTCATCATCTGCAAACATAGGCTTTTCAGCTTCTGGCAATCTCTCTACCAACAATTTGACCAATTTGTCTAAATTTTCACCCGTTTCAGCAGAAAATTCAATATCCGCTAAAAAATCATTTTTCTTCCTTTTGTCGCACTTACTTTTTGCGACGACAACGTTCAAGCCATCTTTTTTCATTTTTTCAATGCTTTTTATTTCATCTTCATCAGCTTCTTTGCTACTATCTATCAAATACAAAATAACATCTGCACCAGATTTTGCTGAACGAACATTTTTCATCATAAATTTATCAAGATAAGTGGATGTTTTATGTATTCCTGGGGTATCAAGAAATGCTATTTGATAATCTTTTCCATTTACAACACCAACTATATTTTCTCTAGTTGTTTGAGGTTTACTTGAAACTATCGCAACAGTTTCACCCACCAATCGATTTATCAGAGTGCTTTTGCCAGCATTTGGTTTACCAAGCACAGCGACATAACCAAATTTAAACATCATTCACCCCTTGTTATGCCAAATTTTTTAAGTATCTTTTCGGCGATTTCCATCATTTCAACTTCATCGTTTTTTTCTATATGATCAAATCCAAGCAGATGTAATAATCCGTGCAATGTTAAAAAACAAATTTCTCTTTCAATTGAATGTCCAAAAGTCTTCGCCTGTTTTTTTGCTCTATGATTGCAAATCACAATGTCTCCTAAATACAACTCTCTTGAATAAGGATCTCTCTCATCATCGCATTGACTTAAAAAATCAAACTTTTTGCCGCTTAGCATTGGAAACGACAAAACGTCAGTAACTTTATTAATATTTCTAATTTTTTTGTTTAATGATTTTATTTTATACCATGGCACAAATTCTATGCCAACAGCAACATTCTTGACATTGTTTTTTGTAATTTTTAAAGCCTCTTCCAAAATTTTAACATTTACCAAATTAGGCTTATTTGAATAGATTTTCACAAGTTCACCACCTTGATTGAAGCAGTAATAACATACTTGATAGTTGTTTTGTTGCCTTCACTAACAACTCGATAATTTTCTTCCTTTATTATCTCATAATTTGCAATATTTTGCAAGCAGTTTTCTCTTGCCAGTTCAATTTGTCGTTGCATATCAAGTTCACTTTCTACCAATTTCGTTTCTGTTTCATAATATTTTGTTGTAACAATCGTAAATGGCAGAATATTATTTTTAGTCAAAAAATCACTTTTAATTTCCTGTTCATATTTCTCATATTCTGGCTCAACACCATTAGAATAGAATTCGTGCCCAAAAAGTAGCACGCTGGTGTTCGTGCACACTTTGCCTGTTCTAGATGTAACCATCATTTTCGAATAATGTTCACTTTCACCCTCTGCCCAAACATCCAATGTTATTTCGGCTTTTGGCTGAATATTCAAAATCTCGCCTTCGCTATTTTTGACATATCCTTCAACCAAAATCTGTCCTTTTTGAATTATGTCCCCCACTTCCACCGCAAGAGTGCCTTGTATCAAATTAATTTCACGCACAATGCCATCATATTGTGAAACTATCGGGGCATATTCATCGACCATTTCGGATGGGATAATAGAACTTTTTACGTTTACAACAAGCGTTTGCCCCACAACAGCAACGCTGACAAACGACAGATCATTAAATTCATCATTTATCATTTTTTCAATTTCATCACAATTTAGTTTGTTTTTGTTTTTTGTTGGCAAATTGTCTTCTAAAAATTGCTGAATTTCAATATTAAAATCTCCCCAAACTTCAATCCTTTCTATAAATCTCAACTGAAATACGTAAAAAGCACTACAAAATATAAGAGCAAACAAAACCCCATATGCTCCAAATATTTTTAATAAAAAAAATACTATCCCACTTGACCTTTCTTCAAGAATGGTCAAATTAGCCTTAATTATTTCTGCTTTTATAAATTTTGCATAGCGCCATTCGACCTTAAATGAACAAAGAGTCTTGTCCTGCCTATTAACATCATAAATATGGCACTTTTTAGAAAGATTATTAAAAAAACGCTCTTGATTGACGCCTTTAATTTTAAAATGATGAAAACTTTTTATCATAGCGCCTCAACTCTTTTAATTTTTCCTACAATCTTTATTGTCGTTTCACTTAATTCTGCCAACGACATTTCCTCGCCTTCAACGATTATCATGCCTCCTTTAAACTTAAAGGCTATTTGATTTTGTGAAAGCTTACATATCCCTGTATGCCCTTCGACATACAAAATTTTACCCGACATATTGACAATGTTATATCGGTCAACAAACTTTTCTTTTTTAACTACTTTTTTTAATTCAGAAAAAAAATTAAACACAATTTTCTCCTGATATATACTATTAAAAAAACATAAAGGTTAGAATAACAACCGAAAATTATCGTGATGCTAAAATTAAAAAAAGCAGTCAATAAGACTGCTAAAATTTGTCATCTTCATCCAACTTTGAATCGAGTACATTTGCAAATATCACTGCTTTCATCTCTGGAGACAGTTGTTTTATTTGATCTTTTAACTTCATTCTTTGGGGAATTTGCTTACGCGAAAAGTTTGGCATCATTGAATTTGGCTGTAATCTTGGCATTCGCCTATACTGTTGAGATGGCCTTGCCAAACTGGAATAAGTTTCTTCGTGCTCGGCAAACTCAACAGATGGTTGATAAACTTCACCTTCCATCGCCTGCAAAGTGTTTAAAGATTGTGGAGAGAGTTTTTCTTCAAAACTGACTTTCTCGTCTTCGCTTTTTTCTTTTACAACACTCTTGACCTCTGTTTGCTTTTTTGCAAGCCTAAGCTGTTTCCTTTTATCCCTTGATTCTTTCGATAACCATTTTAGATTTACAGCGGATTTGAGTTTTTGTTTTAATAGACTTTTTTTTGACCACACATATGCAATAACGCAAACAACAACGGCGCCAATTACAATAAAAATCACCCAAACCCATATTGGCAACATGGTTATACCTCCCCGTCAGCACCGTCTTGCTCAATTCCGGCAATAGAAGAACGCATAGCCGTGTCAGCTTGAAGATTTTTTAGTTTGTAATAATCTAAAACTCCAAACTTTCCCGACGCAATAGCACTCGCAATAGCCTTAGGAATTTCAGCTTCAGCGGCAAGAACGGCAGCCTTCATCTCTTGCGTTTTTGCTTTGTACCTTTGCTCTTCTGCAACCATGGCTGCTCTTGTTTTTTCAGCAACAGCATTTGCAATTTGACGATCCTTTTCTGCTTCGTCCATCTCCAACTTCGCGCCTAAATTTTTCCCAATATCAATATCTGCAACATCAACAGAAATTATGTCAAATGCAGTTCCATCATCAAGTCCTTTACGCATAATCTCATCGCCAATTGCAGAAGGATTTTCTAAAAGTTCATTATAAGTCTCTGCGGCCCCGATACAACTAACAATACCCTTACCAACTCTTGCAATGATTGTGTCTTCACCTGCTCCACCAACAAGCTCACGAATGTCGGTTTTTACAGTAACATTCACATCTATTATCACTTCGATTCCATCTTGTGCAATCGCCGCAATATTTTTTACTTCAATAATTTTAGGATTAACACAGGTTTCAATGGCTTCCACAACGTCACTACCTGCAAGATCAATAGCTTTCGCAAGTTCAACCGTCAAATCAATACCCGCAGAATGTGCTGCTATTAGCGCTTTAATTATATTTTCAACCCTTCCTCCTGCCATATAATGAGTTTCCAAATCAACCACATCAATTACTATTCCGCCTTTGCGAGCCATAATATATGAATTTATAATTTGACGATAATCCACTTTTCTTAATTTCATGCCAACAAGCCTTGCCATTGAAACATGCGCACCGGAAACGAGTGCCACGAACCACGTTTTAATCGGTACTAATATAAACATCACTACAAGTGCCGCGGCTAAAATACAGCTCAAAACGATCAGTGCAATGATTCCTCCATCTATGGCGCAAAACAAACTAAACATTATTTTCCTCCTTGGTTTTAACTAAAATTGTGCTATCTTTAATCTCTACGACAACAATGCTTTCTCCTTCTGCAATATTTTCACCAATCGACCTAACAGGATAAACTTTGCCATCTATGACTGCTCTACCAGATGGTTTACAAAGAGATGTAACTTTACCGGTTTTGCCAACAAGACCACTTAAATCTTCAGAACTTTTATAATTTTCAGGAAGAGCTGATTTTGTCTCCACAAAAGGCGTTTTTTTAAATCCCCCTTTACCTAACCATAAAGAAAACGTAATAAAAATAATAGTAAACAATAGTAATATTAAAAATATCATCATAAACACGTCAAATAATGATTTTGTAAAGATAGCTTCACACACAACAGCTCCTACGCCACAAACTATCCCAGAAATCCCCCAAATGCCAAAACCTGGCATAACTGCCTCGATTATTAGCAACACTACACAAAGGACTAGTAAAATAACCACAGCATAATGCATTTGTGTAAAAAATTCTACAAATTCCATGCTTTTTCTCCTTTGTGGACATTATATCATGCTTTTCATGAGTTGTAAATACCCTTTTTTAAAAAAAAGCAAATAAAAATCGTTTAAAAAAATTTTACTACAAAATTTGTTATAACAATATTATTAAATTTTTAAGTTGAAGTTTTAAAATGACAAAAGAAACATGATAATACGAAAAGTAAATTATTTTGTGTTTATTACAAATCAAAGGTATTATTCAAATCGTCAAATAAAAAATAGTTAAAAATAAAAAAAGTATGTTATAAAAAACATACCAAAGCAAAAATCTCAATTTATTTCTTAAAAAGCATTTTTTATGTAGTTGACTTCATCGCCTAAAATTTCAATCACATCAAATCGCACATCAACATTATTTAAATTTTTATATTTTAAATATGAAAGAGCGACTTTTTTAATTTTGTTTTGCTTGCGTCTATCTACAGCTTCGCATGGTCTGCCAAACAAAAATGACTCTCTTGATTTGATTTCTAAAAAAACCAACGTGTTTCCATCTTTTGCTATAATATCCACTTCTCCACAAAAGTTTTTATAATTTTGCTCTATTATTTTAATTTTTTGCGTTTTTAAATATTTTTTCGCGATTGTTTCGCCATAGCCACCTTTTACTTTGTTAAAAAATTTCAAATTTTATCCTCTATAAGTAAACTACCTAATTTCCCAGTTCGAAAATCTGTAAGCAAACTTTTCGCAGCCCTCTCTTCGTCAAATCCACCACCCGGCAATAAGAATGCTCTCACTCTAGCAATTTCTTCAAGAGTAGTCGCGCCCTTATATTTTTCTTTAACAACACCCGGGTATAATTTGTTAAGTCTTACCAAAAGCTCATTTGCAAGTTCGACGACGTCTAAAATCTCGTCTTTTATACTTCCAATAAACGCCAACGTCTTTGCTACCTCTTGATTTTCTATATCAGGATATAGCGTCCCTGGTGTATCACAGACCTCAACATTTTGACCGATTGTAAACCACTGTTTGCCTTTTGTAACACCTGGTTTATCCCCCGTAACTGCTTTGCCTTTTTTACATAAATTGTTTACAAGTGTTGATTTGCCACAGTTAGGCACTCCTACGACAATTGCTCTTAAAACTGGCTTAATACCTTTCTCTTCAAATCTTTTGATTTTACTTTTGCACAATGCTTTTATCCTTGAATTTATTACTCCCATCGCTCCACTTTCTGTGGCATTAAGATAGATGCAATCACTGTCTTTGCTTTTCAAGGATTCTACAATTTGTTCAAGCTTGTCCACATCAGATAAGTCTGCCTTGTTCAAAACAAACAGCACAGGCTTAGAATTTGTCAGTTTGTCGAGTTCTGGATTAATGCAACTCATAGGCGCCCTCGCGTCTAAGACGTATATTACAACATCAGCCTTATCTAATTCACGTTTTAATTCATCAAGGGCCTTTTTCATATGCCCTGGAAACCAATTAATCTTCATTTTGCCCCTCTTTTAAGAGATCTGGACGATTTCTTTTCGTTTTTTCAATCGACTCCTGC
>CALVOH010000035.1 GCA_944350225.1 uncultured Clostridia bacterium
ATATATTTCTCTACCTCAATTTTGAGATCGTTTTCAGAAATATATTTATACCAGCTTGAATCGTTTGAAGCTTCAATAACTATTTTTAATTCTGCATCTTTTTGAAGAACTTTTGACTTGTAAGATTCTGTTTGTGATTCAAAAAGCGACATACAAGGCATGCTGACAACACTTGCTGATATGTTCATCTTTTCAAGTTCGCTAGTTACTGAAAGTGAAAGCGGAATTTCACTACCGCTACTATAAATGACAACTCTTGGTTTACTTGCCTGCTTTAAAATATATCCACCAAAAAGTGCATTTTTTACAGAGCTCAACCCACTTGCTTGAATTTTTTGCTTTGCTAAAACCAAAGTTACCGGCTTTCGCTCTGTCAAAAAATATTTATATCCCGCAACAATTTCATTCGCATCACACGGTCTAAAAACGTTAAGACCGATTATGCTACGAAGTTGCCCAAGCTGTTCAATAGGTTGATGAGTTGGCCCATCCTCTCCCACTAAAACAGAATCGTGTGTCAAAATGTCAAGGACAGGAAGTTGCATCATAGCACGCATTCTAAGTGCAGGAAACATATAGTTTGAAAAGGATAAAAAGGTTGAATCGAATGGTAAAAAATCCTCGTATAATGCTATCCCATTGTTAATCGCAGCCATAGCATGCTCTCGAACTCCAAAATGAAAATTTCTTCCTCTTTTGTTTCCTGCAACAAAATCTCCACCGTTTTTCAAAGAAGCCAACGTAGAGGTTGCCACATCTGCTGAACCTCCTATAATCTGTGGAAATTTTTCTGCGAGTTCATTCAATATAAAACTGCTTATTTCACGCATGTTTAATTCCGCGAATTTTTCATTGTTTGCCAATTTCTCAAAATCTATTTTTTTACTATCAAAAAAGGTCAACAATTTTTTATATAACTCCGGATGTGTTGTGCCATAAACTGCCAAATCTTGATTCCATTTTTCGTGTGCGAGTTTTCCTGCTATTGTGGATTGCAAACAAAAATCACGCACATCACTAGGTATAAAAAAGCTTTCCTTAACTCCTAATTTTGATTTAAAAATCTTCAATTCTTCTGCTGAAAGAGGATGAGAATGCATAGCGCTAGTGCCTTGCTGTTCTGTCCCTATGCCTATGGTGGTTTTAAAGATTATTATAGTAGGTCTATTTGATTTTTTTGCTCTTGCAATGGCGCGAGTACAAGCGTCATAGTTGTTTCCTTTTTTGACAGTTATCACTTTAAAGCCCATGGCCTTAAACTTCTTTGCAACATTTTCACGAGATGAAAGTTCAGTTCGACCATCGATTGTAACATCATTACTGTCATAAAGCAAAATAAATTTATTTAAATTAAAGCTTCCAGCAATAGCACAAGCTTCTAATGCCACGCCCTCCATCAAATCGCCATCACCAGCAAAACAATATGTGTGATTATTTATAATTGGAAAGCCTATCGCGTTAAACCTCTCTTCCAAAAAGCTCTCAGCTATTGCCATACCGACAGCGTTTGCTATGCCTTGCCCTAGCGGTCCTGTGCTTGTTTCGACAGCTCCTATAACACCAAATTCTGGATGGCCGGTAGTGGGCGAACCAAATTTTCTAAACGACTGCAAATCTTTTAATGAAACATCAAAGCCGAACATAGAAAGCAAACTGTAATACAACGCACTCGCATGCCCTGCTGATAAAACAAAACGATCACGATTTAAATAATCTGTGTCCGAAACATCAAAATTGTAGTGGTCCTTGAATAATGCAAACAAAATAGAAGACGCTCCTAATGCAGTCCCCGTATGCCCAGATTTTGCATTGGAAACCATTTCTGCAGTAAGCGATTTTAAATAATCGATAGATTTTTTAACAATTTTTTTCATAATTTTGCCTTCAACTCCTTAATTATTTTATTAAATGCACTATTGCCATCACCAGAAACTTCTACAATAACATCTGCCTTATCTTGCAATAATCTGTCCCTTTCTTCATAGGCGAGCAAACTTATTGTATCATTTTTTTTGTCAAGTTTGCGCTTGGCGAGTTTTATATAAACCTTTGGAGTTATTTTTTTAAAAGTCATTTTATTATTTACAAACAAATCATAATTTAAAAATATAACCGAATCTTCAAAATTTGAAAGCCCCTTTAAAGATGATTTTTCTCGTTTTTTAAAATAAGCAATCCCACATTTTTTTATCATTTCATCGCTGTCAAAAAGGTCATATTCAACTATTTGTTTTGCGTTAGCGTAATGAAGGCCTAAAAAATCTGCCAATCTTTTCGAAAGACTCGATCCCACAACCTCATTTAAACAAAGCACTAAAATACTTGACCCCAACTTTTTCATAACATCATTTTACCATAATTTAATTGAATACCAAATAGATTTAAACTATTTTTTATTATTTGTTTTAACTTGTTTTTTCTTTAGATCTGGAACTCCAAATAAAGCCAAAATAATCAAACAAATTATCACAGTTATCATAGCTAGATCGATATGCTTCCCATCAACTCCTGTTATTTGCATTCGTCCATTACCTATTAAGGCGATGATATCTCCTTTTTCCATCGTAGTCAACACAATGCTTCCGGAATTTTCTAAAATATCAAGAACCTCTTGTTTGGGATGCCCATAACTGTTTTCGCCAACACTGATTATCGCATAATTTGGACAAACGACTGCTACAAATTCTTCGCTGGTGGAAGTGTCGGAGCCATGATGTCCTACCTTTAAAACATCACAATGTAATGTCGCACCGTAACGTGAAATCAACTCCTTTTCCACTCCAGTATCAGCATCGCCTGTGAGCAAAAAAGTAGAATCTTCTATAGTGGCTTTAATTACGGCAGAACTATCATTGTTTTCTTTATAGGCCTTATCTGGATAGAGAACTTGAATAAAATAATCTCCGTCTTCACTCCCCCATGAAATAGAATCGGAAGTAAAAAACATATCGCACTGCTCTTCGATTGATGCGCGTATTATGTCATCATAGACAATCGTGTCATGAACCGGATAATCTTCAATCTTTTCTTCAGATGATGAATAAGTCATAGGGCGGTAAAATTCAAGAACATCAAAATTTTCAAATATTTGAACACCTCCGCCCACATGATCAGCATCAGCATGGGTTATAAGAAAGTAATCAATAGTTTCAATCTCCCTATTCTTTAAATATTCAACAAGCTTGTCAGCAGAACTTTTTGGTCCACAATCAATAAGCATGTTTTTGCCATCTGAAAGTTCGAGTAAAGTCGCATCACCTTGCCCAACGTCGATAAAGCTAACCTGACTTGTTGATTCAATTTGATTGTCATCCCATTTGTAAATAAATTTGGAAATTTGTCTTTCAAACACAAAAATCAATATCAGCATAGCCACCAATAAAATGCTGATAATAAGTCTAATTATAAAAGATTTTTTTGAAAAATAATTAAAATTTAGTTTTTTCATACAAAGTCAATCTCACTAGGATCAGAATATTTTTTTTGCCTAAAAGGTTTGCCTTTTTTAAAGAGCTTCATTATTTGTGGCATTGCATCTATTGTTGCACGATAGCCTTCTTCTACCATTTCGTCAATACCCTCCGCCCTCGTCGCTTTAAATCTTTTTGTTTCTGGAGCGATAACAACATCTGCATTCACATAACCTTTTACAGCGTTACTCTTCATCAAAATTCTAATTGCACAACTAAGCACATCAAAAAGCTTTTGAGAATCAGTGCCATATGTTCTTTCTTTATGACAATCTACCGCTATAACATAATCACAACCAAAATATCTAGGTATATCAGCAGGAATTGTGTTTTGCAAACCTCCATCACAAAGTAGCATGTCATCAAACTCCACTGGAACAAATACACCGGGAACACAGCATGATCCAGCAACGGCTTTTGCTAAATTTCCATGCGACAAGCAAACCTCCTTCGTCGTTTTGATATTGACAGCCACAGCAGAAAAAGGTATTTTTAATTCCTCTATATTTATATCGCCTAAAATAGATTTCATCAAAAGTTGAATTCCATCAGTTTTTGATGGAACGAGAGGTATTTTGCTTGTTTTAATATCTTTCGTTTTAAGTTTTTTTGCTTCGTCATAAATCTCTTTCCAGCTTTTGTCTGCAGCAACAAGAGCTCCTATGATAGATCCTGCGCTAGTCCCAGCAATATAATCGAATTTTAGTCCAAATTCTTGCAATGCTTTCACAACACCGATGTGTGAAAACCCTCTGGCTCCTCCGCCACCAAAAACAATTCCTATTTTAGGCTTACGTCCAAACATATTCTCTTCATCCCTCACACATATATTATATTAAAAACCAAAAGATATAACGCATTTGATAATAACATCTTTCCAGATTTGACCATGCAATCATATTCTTCAAAAAATTTGTTAATTTTTTTTAATTGCGCCTTAGAAAATCCTTTTGCAAGTTGTCTAGCCTTTAAGATTGCATATTCTTTAACACCTAATAATTTAGAAATCTCGCCGTTGTTTAAGTCAGAGATAGAAGAATAAAACAGTCTTCTAAAATGATTTGACATCAAGGAAAAAACTCCGCTGTCTTTGTCCATAAAACTTAAAAGTTTTAAAGCTTTGTCTCCATCCTTTTTGGACAATGCTTCGGTTAACTCAAAAACCGAATATTCAACGTCCTTAACGACCATATCGTCAACCATGTTTTTTGTGATCAACTGATTTTCCAAGTCATAACAAATCAATTTTGAAAGTTCCGTCATAATTCTTGTCAAATAACAATTTGTTGAATCAATCAAAGCGTCAAGCGCATCAACGCTTATGTCTTTGTTTTCTCTCATCAAATATGCCTTTACTAATTTTTTGACTGTTTCTCTATCCAATCTATTGGCATCAACAAAAGTAAAACTTTTCTTCAAAAAATCAAAATTTTTATTGTAATCTAAAACTACAACACAAGTCGTCTTTGGAATTTTTAATAAAATCTGTTCCAATCTTTTTTTCTCGCTATCCTTTATCGTCCCACCATTTAAAACAACTAGTCTTTTACTGTCAATCATAGGCAACATTTCGGTAGCCTCGAAGATTTTTTCTAAAGAAAAATTTTCGCTATCAAAATTTGAAACATTAAAATCATCTAGCGTAATCTTACACGCATTTTTTATCATATTCAAAGCTTTGTCGAACAAATAAAAGTCGTCGCCTTGAATAACATAGACACTCGCAATACCTTCATTTAACCTTTTTTTTAATGTTTTCAATCAATCCCCCAAGCCAATTTTTTATCAAAATTATAAGTAAAATTGCCCAATGTTTGAAGTGAAAAATCTGCACGTATATCTTCTTCATCACAACAAGCAACATAAGATTTTAAGATAGGAAAATCATAATCCTTAATAAACACAAAATCAAACGTCTGTCGTGCCAATATTTCGCGCAATTTATCTTTAACATTATAACTTATTGATTCGTCATTTGTAAAGAGAATTTTAACACCGTCAAATTCTATAATAAATATTGCGCCATCTGTTTTGTAGTAAAAATCACCCGCTTGACCTTCACCAGAAGCTAGCATTTTTGCATTTTCAACTTGTGTAACACCTCCAAGCACATAATCAAAATGATCTATACCAGATGCCTTATAATAATCGTTCACTCTAAAAGCCGGCTCTCCCAAACATAATGTCTGCCCCGAGCTTGATTCCACCACCATGTTATACGAACCATATGTTTCCAACACTGAAATTTGACTTCCCCTTTGATAAAATAAAGGATTTAAAAGAGTAAACAATGCAAACAAAGTCGCCAACAAGACAGTAACTGCATACTTGTTTCTTATTGATGACATAAAATAATAACTTGCAACCAAACAAATCATATACAAAAGTGTTATAGCTATTGGATCCAATGCGTTTAAAGAAAGTTGTAAATCGGTTGATGCAAAAAAACTTGCAATAACAAGCACAAGTTGCAACCCCCAATCAATAGCAACCAACAAAACACCCGCAGATGGTATCAACAATCCAATAAGCACAAAAATTATCAATGCTGGAAAAAGAATAGAAAATATCGGAACTACAATCAAATTACTGAAAAAACTCAATAAATTCAAAGAACTAAAAAATGATGCCAAAAATGGCAATATGCCTATCTGCGTGGCAAAAGAAAGTGCAAACAAGTCAGCTACTTTGCGTGGGAAAATCTTTCTCAAATATTTTGAAAAAATCGGTTGTAAAATGTAAATTGCCCCAACACAAGCATAACTCATTAAAAAGCCAACATCAAATGCATAAAGTGGAGAGATAAACAAACTTAAAAGCCCTGCAATCGAGAGAGAAGAAAGCCCATCATATGATTTGCCAAACAGACCTGAAGCAATAAAAATAAGTCCCATAATAACAGCTCTAACAACCGACGGCAAAAAATCACAAATATATGCATACATTAAAAAAATACAAAATGTTATTCCAAAATTGACGTAACGATTAACTTTTAAAATTTTTAATATGAAAGCTATCAAAGTGGCTAAAAAAGTTATATGCAAACCTGATACCGAAAGAATATGTATAAGCCCTGCATCTCTATAAGATTGATTTACATCTAGTTCTACCATAGCTTGATCGCCTGTAATAAGCGCATACGCAACGCTTGCGCTCTTTTCACTCATATTAGAATAAATTAAATCCTTTATTGCCAATCTAGCAGATTCGTCAAATTTTGCCCCACCACTTACAAGTTGAACATTAGTTCCTTCAACAAAACATGAATGAGTTATATTCCTCCTAAATGCCCAAGTGTTAAAAGATTTTAAAGTAAATATTTTGACAGCGTCTAAATCAGCCGTAAAAGTGAGCACATCTCCCACTTCTATCTCTTCTTGTGGTGACCAAACATACAAACTGACATTGCCTATTTGATCTTCATTCGCAATAACGTCCTCTAAAATTAAACTATAATAATTTTCTTCTTTTTCTATTTTATCATTTACTCTGCCAACAATAAATGCTTCTTTATAATCAACTGTCGAATAAGAATTGTAACTGATAAAAAAGCCTGCATTCCCAGCAAAGAAAAAGACTATTGCAAGCATTAAAAATAAATATCTTTTTCTAAACAATCCATAGACTAAAACCCCACCAAGTGAAGCGACAACAAGTACAACATAAAAAATATCTCCACTATAAAGATATCGTGCAGACACTATTCCAAACAAAAAACTTAAAAACACAACAACCAAAGGTCTAAAATTTAATTTAAATGGCAGTTGATTGGCAGTAAATTTCATATTTATCAAATTTTACAAAATTCAATAAAATTCGCAAAATGAAATTGAATATAAAACGTCAAAATTCTCACTCTAATAACGATTAAAAGTTAAAAAAGCAGGTGATAATTATGTCTGAAAAACAAAAAAATAAGAAAAATAATGTCCTTTCCTCTCAAAAGGTTGGCAAAACTTGCCACGATTGTTCGAATTTTGCGTTTAAGGAAACTTCTACTCAAAATTGGCATAAACTGCTAACAGGTAGAGATTTTACTCTACCTATTAAAGTCCGCAAAGAATTAGAAGAATTGGAAAGAGCTGACTTATATGATTTTTGGAATGGAGGCTATGGAGGAACAAAACGTAAAACGTGGTGAAATTTATATGGCTGATTTAAGCCCTGTGGTCGGGAGCGAACAAGGTGGCGTTCGCCCTGTGTTAATAATACAAAACAATGTAGGCAATCGCTACTCACCGACAGTGATCGTTTCAGCTATAACCAGCAAACTAGGCAAGGCAAAACTCCCCACTCATATTGATTTGCCTAGTGAAAAATACCACTTGCCAAAGGATTCTGTTGCACTTCTTGAACAAATACGAACTTTGGATAAACGTAGACTAAAAGAAAAAATTACTTGTCTTGAAGAAAGCAAAATGAAAGAAATAAACAGAGCTATTCTCATTTCTCTTGGCTTCGCAGAAAAAAATTAACTAAAATTTATATTTAGCGCCTTCTAAATTTAGAAGGCCTATTTTTTTATCTATGCCTGCCGAAAATCCCGTCAATTCCCCCTTCGAACCAACTATACGATGACAAGGAACGATTATTAATATTTTATTTAAACTTATCGCCCTACCAATTGCCCTTGGGCTAACTTTTTTTCCTGTTTTTTCAAAATACTCATAGGATATTTGTGAATAACTTTTTGTCTGTGAATAACCTATTCCCATCACCAATTTCCAAACAGCATTTTGAAACTCTGTGCCTAAAAGTTTTATTTCTATTTTTTCTTTTGGATGATTAAGAGAAAAATACTCATCTAACCAGAGTTTTGTTTTATCCAGCACAAAACATGACTTAGTCTCAAAAAATTCGTCGTCAAATGTAAGACTAATCAAATACACGCCATCACTAACAAGTTTTATTTTGCCGATAGGCGAATTATATGCTTGCACAAACATATCATCACAACCTTTTAAAAAAAAGCAACTATATGTTGCTTTTGGTAGCCCATAGGAGAATCGAACTCCTGATTCCACCGTGAGAGGGTGGCGTCTTAACCACTTGACCAATGGGCCATTTACTATGCGAAAGCATTTTAACAAATTTTTGTCAAAATAGCAAGAGTTTTTAAAATTTTGTTAAAATATTTTCGCATCAAATTTAAAAAAGAAAATCAATTATTAATTTTTTTAAGATAGTTTTTTTTACGCAATCTCCATTCAACGATTGCGCCTATTGATATAGCAAGAATGCAAACACTCATAATAATAGCAAAGATTGTCAACACGTTAGTTGAAAAATTTGTCATCTTGAAAAATTCTGGCATAACTAAACATGCTACCAGCAAGCAAACTAAAGATAAAACTGCTGTTAATGCTTTCAATTTTGTCAGAGGAATGCAAAGCCATAATAAATTCAAAAATCCTGAAAAAGTAAGAGCCAATGTTACAAGTGTGTCATATTCGGAAGCAGAAAGTATGTCAAATTTACTTGAACCTACTATTACAACCGTAGAAACAGAAAATAATATTATCAAAGCCCTAGGAATAGATTTTTTTAGCACTTGAGGTATAAAATTGCCCTGAATAAGCGCGGTGTTCGGTTGAAAAGTCAAAGCAAAAGACGGAATGCCTATTACAAAAAGTTCAAGTAAAAATAGCTGTTTCGTCTGATATGGGAAAGGAACAACAAATAATATGGTGCTTAAACACATGACTATTGCGAAGATGGTTTTCATCAAAAACAAAGATGAAGCATTTTGAACGTTGTTTACAACTTGTCTTCCCTCCTTAACTACGCTCGGTAATGATGTAAAATTTGAATTCATTAAAACTAGGTGCGAAATATTTCTCGCAACTTCGCTCCCGTCAGCCATAGCGATAGAGCAATCAGCTTCTTTAAGTGCAAGAGTGTCATTAACACCATCGCCCGTCATAGCCACAACTTTGCCTTTT
>CALVOH010000036.1 GCA_944350225.1 uncultured Clostridia bacterium
ATTGCCATTTTATTGATATTTATTGTAGTCGCACTTGTGGGGGTGGGAAAATGAATACAGTAAAATTGAAATTTACAGGCATAAATCCCAAGATAATCCCAAACATCTTTGTAGATGGAAAAAATGTTAAGTGCAAGAAAAATCAATTTGGATCTTACGAGGCTCAGGTGCAAACCGATAAAAGTGAAATCGAACTCGCTTTTTCAAGGCAATTAGAACTTAAAGGTAAACTGTGGTGGCTCTATGCACTTTTGTCGTTTATTATAAGTGTGTTTGGTCTTTTTGAGCCGTTGTATGATAGAAGATGTATTTCGACCGATTGTTTGTTTAAGATCAAGTTAAACGGCGACGAAGAAATTAAGGTTAAGTTTAACACTTTTTCTTCCTCAGGGAAAGCGGTTGAGTTGGAAACTAAAAATGATGTAGAAGAAATAAAAAATTCTTACGAGGTCGATAAGGTCGCAAAAAAGCGATGGATCGCATTGCTTGTAGTAAAAGTTGTGGTTTGGATAGCACTTGCAGTAGTAGCAGGTTACTTCATTTCAAAGGCTATATAGGAGGATAATATGAAAGTTTTTATAAAAAATAAATTTTGGTCATTAGGTGGAGGGTCTTCGGTTGTAAATGAAAACAAAGAGCCTGTCTTTAAGGTTAAGGGTCGCATTTTTAGTATAACAAGGGTAAAATACGTTTGCGATATGCAGGGAAACAGACTTTTTAAAATAAGAAACAAATGGTTTAATTGGTTTATTCACAAGGCTTACATCTATGACGCGAACAAAACAAAAATTGCCACAGTCAAAGACAAATATTTTACTTTAAGAAATGAATTTTTTGTTGAAGGTTATAAAGATGAAATTAAGATCGATGGGAAATTCTTCTCATTTCATTCAAAAATATTAAGAAACGGTGAAGTGATGGGCACTATTGATAGAAAATTTACAATAGTAAAAGATGCCTTTATGTTGGAAGCAAATGAAGAGGACATACCGTTCTTAATCGCTTTGGTTATCGCCATGGACAACATTTGCGACAAACGAACCAAATTGGGAATTTTTAGAATTTAAAAAAATAGTTTAATAAAATGCCATAATTTTTGAAACATTGCAGAAAATAAATATAAGGAGAAAAAAATGAAAAGAAACTTTTTTAAAAGTAAAACCGCAGGACTCTTGCTCGCATCTATGTTGATAATTCCAACTGCATTTTTGGTTACTGCTTGTGGAGGAAAATCAGAACCTGAAAAACTAGACAGAACGAACAACGTTGAGGTTGTAAACATTTCACAAGATTATCAAGGTAATGTGTTCATGGAAATTGAAAATTTTCATCATGAAGGCTATGAAGTGGCGAGTGACGGGGGTATCACGTCTTCTTCACTAGAATTTTCAATAAATGGTAGTGAGTGGGCTCGTGGCGATTACATTCCTGATTTTTACAATCAATATAAGAAAGCGATTTATTATATCATGTATTATGACGATCCTGCCTTTAAAATGTCATATTTGGGGAGTGACGACAGTTTTGCAGTTGGTGAGACCGTAAATATTTCTGTTAGAATTCCAGAATCAGACACTTACAAGGCTAGTGAAGGGAAAAATGTTGCTTCATATACATTAAAAAATGTCCCATCAAGCATAAGCGATAGCTTTTACTCATCTGTAGACACAACTCCGGATAATACTTCCACTACGACAGGAGAAAACAATGAGTTTGTTTTTTATGTTGACGGTTCGACCTTAAAAGTTGGAAAGTACGAAACAACTGTAACTGGAGGCGAATGGAATGACTTCAATATGATTAGGTTCGAAAATTTAACCAAACAAGACAAAGCTGAACTAGATGCTTTGAATTTGGAGTTTAAGCTTGTTGATTTTAATTCAGCATTAATAAACGAAACACCTATTGAAGGAACAAATTATGTTAAAAAAGAAATTGGCGACGTAGATTTTGCTGAAAATTATTTTCATACCGTTTCTCCTTGGGAGTGGACTTCACTTAAACAGATTGGGTATGCTGTAAACACAAATGTAGCAGATAACAAAATTTGGGATTTAAACAGCTACGAAGAAGATGGTTTTGGTGGCTATTCATTAGTAAACAGCAAGTCTTTAGTTTTGCTTGTTCGTCAGGGTGAAACACAATCGACAGGTGTTTCAGAAAAATTACAAATAAATTACAATATTTCACAGACGTCATCTTTGTTAGACACATCTGGAGATTATGTCAAACTTGAAATGATCACCATAGGTGATGAAACGAGGCCTGAAGTTACATCAACTACACAAGCTATGACAGCATGGATGGGGTCCATGGAAGCTACCGCTGTTGATGGATATAGTGGAGTGATTAAATTTGATTACAGCGACGCAATCAACAAATATCAATTACAAGGAACTGTTGCAAATAAATATATTGCCAACACTTCTTTACAAGTTTTTACAACAAATACAGTGTTAAGTGATTTGATTAACAGCGGTTATAATTACACCATAAGCGGGACGATTGACACTGACACAACATCAGGTGCCACTAATAAAACTGACATTACAATAAAACCTGAAGATATTTTTGACGAAGATATGACTTCACTAATTTTACAAGCTTTGCAAATAGATATTATAAACAACATATTGACTTTTTCTGATATTGCTCTTTTTGAAAGTATTGACAGCGACTATATGAAAATCAAGATGACATTTGACGATGGTGAGGCATATTGTATCTTCGACAGCGATGGCAATTTTGTTGGGCATAGAGTAGCTTTTTTAAGCGATACAGAGAGTTATTCAGTTGAATTTAGAATCAACTAAAACAAAATCAATTAGAAATTAACCACTTATTTACAAGTGGTTTTTTAAGATTAAGAAAAATGATGCAATTTTGTTGTCTAACTTTATGACGATGTTCAGTTGTTTTAGCTTTATTAAAGTGATTTTTGGGTAAAAGATCAAAAAAAACAACATTTTAACTTGATTTCAAATAAAAAAAATTTTATTATGTTAACGCATAATTATTACACTGATTTTAAAAAGAGAAATGATATGTATAAAATTTTGACGCAAGTGAATGACAAATTGATTTATGAAATGATCGAACTTGACAAGATCGTCTTCAAAGGTGAAGATATTGGAAGTTTTGAAAAGTGCAAAGAATGGTTGTCGGTTAATGCTGATATATACACAGTTCTTTTGTATAATAACAGAGTGATAGGCTATATTAATTTTATTCCAATAGATGATGACATCTACAAGTTGTTTAAAATGGGGCGCATTGCAGATTTTCAAATTACTAAAAATGATATTTTAAGGTTTGAAAAAGGCAAAACTTTCAACTGTCTTTTCACTTCTATCGTCATTCATCCTGAATTTCAAACTGGGCTCCCGTTAATTAAACTGTGGCTGGGTTTTATAAAACATATTAAAAAATTTAAAATTCACATTGATAATGTGATTATGGATTGTGTTACAGATAATGGAGAAAAATGCGCTAAAAACTATTTAAAGGCAAAAAAAATTAGAAAATCGAAGCATGGTGAAATCTATGAAGGCAAGATAGAGGAGCTGCTTTAAAATAAAAAATAATATTTTGGATATTGACAAACCGCTTCGCTTATGTTAAAATAGATCCTGTAAAGACGAGGTGAGCATGATTAAAGTAAAATCAAAAGAAAATGAAAAAAATGGAACGGGTGTAAAAACAAAGGCGAAACACCCTATTTTGAAAGGTATTAAAAATAGCATAAAAGGTGTAGTTGTCGTATCTTTGATTGCGATTTCGGTAGTAGTGGCATACTTTGTTGGCGATCACTTTGTTTCTCAAAAAAAGGCGCAAGATGTTGTCGAATTGCCTTTGCAAGAGGGCAGTGAGCAAAATCCAGCCTATAAAGATGACCAAGAAGCGAATGATTTGGAAAGTGGGATTATTTCAGGTGATGTAGGGTCAGGAAGCGATAGCACTTCTGAAAGCAATGACCAACAAATAAGCGAAGAAGAAAAAGATTTGGCAGAAAATGATCCAAACAAGGATCATGACACTTCAAACCCTTTTGCAAGATAATAAAGTATGTTGCTTTTGCAAAAATCGTTTGCATTAATAGACGATTTGATTGAAATAAATAAAAACGCAAAATCTTTGCGTTTTTTTGTTTAAAATGCTTGATTTTATTTAATAAATATGTTAATATATAACACGACTTCGGGTGGTCCGCTTTGGATAATTGCCAAATGAACACTTTGTCAAAAATCTGAAAAAAGGAGATAAGTCACATGGCAAATATCATAGACCAAATTGAGAAAGAAAACATGAAAGAACAACTTCCTGAATTTTGTGTTGGTGACACTGTCAAAGTTCTTGTTCGAATTAAGGAAGGCGAAAAAGAAAGAATTCAGGCATATGAAGGTGTTGTGATTGCTAGACGCAACGGTGGAATTAGAGAAACATTTACTGTTAGAAAGATTTCAAACGGCGTTGGTGTTGAAAGGACTTTTCCTCTTCATTCACCACTTGTTGCAGGTGTTGAAGTAGTAAGAAAGGGTAAGCCTAAAAGAGCAAAACTTTACTATGTTCGTAAACTTACTGGAAAGGCTGCTAAGATTAAATCAGCTGAAAATTAATTTTTGCGCCCTCGCACTTTATAGGTGCGAGGCGTTTTTTTTATTTTAAATTCGATGTGTTTTTGTTTGCTAAAACAAATTTTGTTTGCTATACTTTAAAAGTTAAGGAGAAAAGATGCTTTCAAAAATACATAGTTATGGTCTTTTTGGCATAGACGGATTTAAGGTTGACGTTGAAGTTGACATCTCAAATGGTCTTCCGCATTTCGAACTTGTGGGGCTCGGCGACACTGCAATAAAAGAATCAAAAGAACGTGTGCGTTCGGCAATAAAAAATTCTGGTTTTTCTTATCCAATAAAAAAAATTACTGTTAATTTAGCACCAGCAGATGTTAAAAAAATGGGCCCATTTTATGACCTTGCTATTGCAGTAGGCATTATGACTGCTGACCCAAATTGCGACATAAAGGGTTTCACAGCAAAGTCAGCAAGAGAGTTTGTCATTTTAGGTGAGCTTTCTCTTACGGGAGAAATACGCCCTATGAAGGGGCTTTTGCCAATTTTGATTTCGGCACAAAAACAGGGCTATAAAAAATTTATTATACCTTCTTCAAATTCAAATGAGGCAAGTTTTATTTCAAACGTGATTTGTTATCCAGTTTCTTCACTAGAAGAAGTTGTAAAATTTGTAAGCAAGCAAATTGAAATAGAACCTGTTAAGCATCAAACATTTGTAAGTGAAACGCAGGACTCAAAAAACACTTTGGATTTTAAATATGTCAAAGGCCAACAACGAGCCAAGCGTGCATTAGAGATCGCCGCAGCAGGTGGGCATAACGTTTTGATGATAGGACCTCCTGGCAGTGGCAAAAGTATGCTCGCGAAATGTTTTCCATCTATATTGCCAGACATGACTTTTGATGAGGCGCTGGAAGTTACGAAAATTCATTCTGTCGCTGGCGAACTTGACAATCAAAAAGGGATCGTATGCATGCGACCTTTTCGAACGCCACATCACACAGCAACGGCTGTCAGTTTGACGGGGGGCGGGTTACACGCAAGGCCAGGAGAAATATCACTTGCACATAATGGCGTGTTATATCTTGATGAAATGCCGGAATATCCGCGAAATTGTCTCGAAATTTTGAGACAACCTCTTGAAGACGGGAAGATTACTGTTGCAAGAAATGCGCTCACTGTTACTTATCCAGCAAATTTTACTTTGATCGCAAGCATGAACCCTTGCCCATGCGGGAATTATGGCTCAAAAACGCATGAGTGCAAGTGTTCGCCATCAATGATACATAAATATCTTTCTAAGATTTCAGGGCCAATTTTAGATAGAATTGACATACATGTTGAAGTAGACAGTGTTACTTTTGATGACCTAAGGGGTGAAGCTCTTGAAGAAAGTTCAGCAGAAATTAAACAAAGAGTTGACAAAGCAAGGAAAATACAACTAAATAGATTTAATGGTTTAAAAAACTTTTCGAATGCAAAGATGAGCGTGCCTGCAACCAAAAAATTTTGTGTTTTGGACAAGGAGTGCGAAAACTTGTTGCAAAATGCGTTTTCAAAGCTTAAACTTACGGCAAGGGCTCATGACAGAATTTTGAGAGTTGCCAGAACGATTGCAGATTTAGAAGGCAAAGAAAACATTTTGCCTGAGCATATTGCAGAGGCGATTGCTTATCGCTCGCTAGATCGAAAATATCTTTAATTCTAAGAGGAAAGATGAAAAAAACAGATTTTTTAAGGTTTTTATCCGCTTTTGAGCTGTCAAATACTAAAATTTCAAAAATTTTGGACATAATGGCAGAGGATTTTTCTTTTGAAAAATTTGTAAATGAAGATGAGCTGGAAAAAGTTCTTCATGAAGATTATTTTACTATTGTTAAAAAAGCAAACGAAAAATTTTTAACAGCATATATTGAAAAATTAAATGCACTAGACATCAAAATTATTACAAGAGCTGACGAAGATTTCCCAGAAAAGCTTCTTCATGTTGACGATCCACCTTATTACATCTTTTACAAAGGTGATATTTCACTTTTGAATGATAAATGTGTAGCTATTGTGGGCACAAGAATGCCAAGCCCATATGGCATTACTGTAACGGAAAGATTTGCAAAGGAATTAGCTTTAGCAGGAGGTGTGATTGTCAGTGGGCTTGCCTATGGAGTTGACAGCATTGCGCACAGAAAAGCACTAGAAGAAAATGGTAAGACGGTGGCCGTTTTAGCAGGTGGGTTTAACAACATCTATCCACAAGAAAATTATTCATTATTTTGTGAGATTGCAACAAAAGGACTTGTTTTAACAGAGCACAGGCCAGATGTAAAATCTGTGAAATATCTTTTTCCACAAAGGAATAGAATAGTTGCAGGAATAAGTGATGCATTACTTATTACTGAGGCAGGTGCGAAAAGTGGGACAACCATAACAAAAGACTTTGCATTGGATTATGGTGTGCCTATTTATGCTGTTCCTGGAAATATCACTTCGACTAAAAGCGAAGGGACAAATGCTTTGATTGCTTCAATGCAGGGCATTTGCGCTATTGATCCGCAGTCTATTATTGACGATTTGGGGCTCGTTAAGAAAAAAAAGGTGTCGCAACAGCTGTCAATAGATGAAGCTTTGATAGTGGACAAGTTAAAAGATGCTTGCAGTGATATTGATGAAATTCAATTAAAAACTAAATTAAACATAAACAAGCTAAACAGTCTTTTGACAACATTAGAAATAAAAGGTATAATTAAACGATTGCCGGGTGGATTGTATTCACTGAGCTAGGAGGAAAAATTTGAATCTTGTTATTATAGAAGCACCAGCTAAAAGAGAAACTTTAAAAAAATATTTAGGCGAAGGCTTTGAAGTTTTTGCAACGAAGGGTCATATTAGAGATTTACCTCAAAAAAGTTATGGATTAGATGTAAAAAATAGGTTTGAACCTATTTATCAAATCATGCCTGAAAAAAAGGAATTGATTAATGAATTAAAACGCAAAGCAGAAAAGGCTGATAAAGTTTTTATTGCAACTGACCCGGATAGAGAAGGGGAAGCTATTTCATGGCATATAGCATATGTTTTGGGGCTTCCACCAGAAAAAAAGTGTAGAATTGAGTTTCACGAAATCTCTCAAAAAGCTGTGCAAAATGCTTTGACAAAACCTCGTGCCATCGATCTTAAACTAGTTGATGCTCAACAGGCTCGAAGAGTGCTTGACAGAATTGTTGGATACAAACTTTCACCTATTTTGTGCAAGAAGATAAAGCCTCGTTTGAGCGCGGGCAGAGTGCAATCGGTCGCTTTAAAACTCGTAGTTGACAGAGAAAAAGAAATTGAAGCTTTCGTTCCAGAAGAATATTGGAACATCTCTGCTGTTTTACAAAAGGGCAAAGAAACTTTTAAAGCGTCACTTGAAAAGAAAAATGGCAAAAAGTTTGTCCCTAAAAACAAAGAGCAGGCTGATCAAGTTGTGCAAGATGTTGATGGCAAAAAGTTTGAAGTGTCAAAAATAAAGCGTAGCACTACTAAATCTCATGCCCCTGCACCATTTACTACTTCAACAATGCAACAAGACGCTTTAAACAAAGCAGGACTCAGCATTAAACGAACTACACAGTCAGCTCAACAACTCTATGAAGGTGTTGATATTGCAGGTGAGGGAAAGATTGCTCTTATTACTTATATCAGAACAGACTCAACGCGCGTGTCGCAAGATGCACAAAATGCATGTCGAGAATTCGCAAAAAAGGTTTATGGGGAAAAGTACGTTCCCGAAAAACCAAACATCTATGCAACAAAACAAAATGCGCAGGATGCTCACGAAGCAATTCGTCCTATCAATATGAATATGACACCAGAAAAGGTTAAACAATCTCTTTCTGCGGATAATTACAAACTTTACAAACTAATTTACGAAAGATTTTTGGCTAGCCAAATGAGTGAAGCAGTTTATTCTAACGTGACTGCCAATTTGACGTGTCAAAATTATGATTTTAAAGCGGTTGGAAAAACTCAAGAGTTTGCAGGATACACCGCTGCTTACAAAGAATACGAGGGAGATGAAAAACAAGAAATTTCAAAACTGCCAAAATTGGATGAAGGAGAAAGTGTTGATGTAAATCAGTTGAAAGCTGAACAAAAATTTACAAAGCCACCTGCTAGATATACGGAGGCTAGCTTGGTTAAAGCCATGGAAGAAAAAGGCATTGGTAGACCTGCAACATATGCCGCTACTATAATGGTGCTTTCTTCACGCGAATATGTTTCAAAAGATGGGAAACAACTCATTCCAACGGAGCTTGGACGAAAAGTTGTGGAGTATTTAGAAAAGTTTTTCAGCTCTGTTATCAACGTTAAATTTACGGCACATATGGAGCAAAGACTTGACGACATAGCAAATGAAGGAGAGGATTGGCACGAAGTTGTAGAAAGCTTTTGGAATGGATTTTCGAAACTTCTTTTGGCATCGGATTCGTCGGGATATTCGTTGCGCGCCGAGCCAATAGAAACTGACATCATATGTGAAAAATGTGGGCACAAAATGCTTATTAGAGAAGGTAAGTATGGCAAGTTTTTGGGCTGTTCAAATTTTCCTAAATGCAAAAACATAAAACAGTTTGAAGAGGAAAAAAAGATCGTAGGAAAATGTCCTGAATGTGGCAAGGATATGGTGGAAAGAAAAAGCAAAAGAGGAAAAATATTTTTTTCATGCTCTGGTTATCCTGAATGTAAATTTATGAGTTGGTATCCAACAACTGGTGAAAAATGCAAAAATTGTGGTGGAGCC
>CALVOH010000037.1 GCA_944350225.1 uncultured Clostridia bacterium
TTGCGTATGCGTTGATAATTTCGCTGTATCCTTCGTTGAATTGAAAGCAAACCTCAACTTCGTTTTCTATTTCACCCTTTGCAGAACGATTGAATTTGTTAAAATAAACAGGGCACGACAAGAGCGTTTCTCTGTTTTTGTTTAAAAAATCCACAAATTCAACAATTCCGCCTTTAAATTCGAAGATGTCTTTATTTTCTTTTCCCGGGCGCTTGTCTTCTAAAGATATGACAAGCCCCTTATTAAGAAAAGCTATTTCGCGAAACCTTGCTTTCATTGTGTCGTAATTAAACACTATTGTTTCGAAAATTTCGTTATCTGGCCAGAAGGTGATAGTTGTTCCACGTTTTTCTGTTTTGCCAACTATTTTTAATGGAGAAGTCGTTTTACCACGAGAAAATTCTATGATGTGATAAAGACCGTTTTGATAAACTTCTGCCACAAGCTTTGACGATAACGCGTTTACACAAGAAACACCCACGCCATGGAGCCCACCAGAAATTTTATATCCTTCGCCACCAAATTTTCCCCCAGCATGAAGTTTAGTTAAAACGACCTCGACAGCGCTTTTTCCTTCTTTTTCTATAATACCGGTTGGTATGCCACGCCCATTGTCAGCCACGCTACACGAACCATCCTCATTAATAGTCACCTCAATCTTTGTGCAGTATCCTGCAAGAGCTTCGTCAATTGAGTTGTCAACAACTTCTGTAACAAGGTGGTGTAAGCCATGCTCATCAGTAGAGCCGATATACATGCCTGGACGCTTACGAACAGGTTCCAAACCTTCTAAAACTTGAATGTCACTAGCACCGTAGTGTTGAGAGCTTGTTAGTTCAAGCTCGTCGTTTGTTTTTTCAGCCATTTTATTCTCCATAAATAATATATAATATATTATATAATATTATAGACACAAAAACAAGCGATTTAAACATCAATTCGCTTCAAGCTCGACAAAAATCTTGAGACAAAGTTATTTCGCGTTGCAAAAGGCTTTAAAAGGTCGTATAGAGCTATTGTTTATGTTTTGATTCATCAACAAAGGAAAAATGCTCATTTTTTAGTTTTACAAAAAAGGTTTTGTTTTCAATTTCCAAATCACCTTTGTGAAATATCTTTGCATGTTTAATTTTATCCGAACCAACTTCGCAATACTCTATGTCATAAAAGCTATAACCTAATATGTTTAAAAACGGATTGATATAATATAATGAGTTTTTCATATACACAATTCCTATCAAAACAATAGTTATGATATAAACGCAAAAAACACTAACATGCGACAAGTCTAATGGTATTGCAAACAAAACGAATAGAGAAAAGTAACCTAAAAAATGCTGATCGGTAATGTTTTTCTTTGACAAAATCCTGACCTCTTTTGCAGTATCATTATTATATTTAATATTCCATAAAAGGCCCCATATGCTCGCTCCACTTAGCAAAAGCAAGGTGGCAAGATTGATCGAATTTAAAACATTAAATGTTAAATTTGAATTGATGAGTTCAACTATCAATTTTATTAACACCAAAAAATACATTGGCATAAACGCACTAATATAAAGTGTAAGATTTTTTAAAAATTTCATGATTTTATTATTTGCAATAAATTAAAAATATACTCAAATATTATGATTACAAGACACATAAAATTATAAATTAAACAAAATTAATATTTTTGCAATATTATGAAAAAAAGTAAAAACAGATTTAAATTAAAGATTAAAAAACAAAAGTTTCGCCATCATGTGCTAGTCGAAATTTTCCTTTTAATAGTGGTGCTACAGAATTTGAATAATGCACTGCACAAAAGCTCACATTTTCAAATTCCTTTTTTAAATTTAAAGCTTCATTGACACTTAAATGTTTTTTGCTTAAATCTGCCGAGGAAACGTCAATAAAGACATGATTTGATTTTTTTATGATTTTTAGTAAAGAATCGCACATTGCCGTATCACCAGAAAATCCTATCTTCTGTTTTCCGTCGTCAATTACAAAACCGAAAGAACTCTCGATATGTAAAACTTCATATGTGGTAAATTTTAAATTGGCAATTTTAAATATTTTTCCATTGTAAAGTTGAGAATACGAAACATGTTGCTTAGCAAATTCGAAGTTATGTTTTATGCTCAAAGCCGACGTTAAACAATCATATTTTTGCCAAAAACCTTCGGGAGCGAATAATTTAATTTTCTTTAAAAAGTTTTTATGTTTTAGTGTTTCGACAAACAGATGAAAATCTGCCCAATGGTCGCTGTGATAGTGAGTAATTATTACTGTATCAACATTTTCCAGCTTTTTACTGACGAAGAGGGTTTTAAAAGAGCCTTGTGGCAAATCTATTAAAATGTGATCGTCGACGATATAACTTGTTGAAAGACGTTTTGTCCAGGAGTTTCCAGATCCTACTACTTCAATTTTCATTTTAATTCCTTTTGTTTAGTGCATTTATTAAGCTGTCTAAAACGGCGTTTATTTTAAAGTCTACGACAAAATTTGCGTTATATTTATTTTTTGTAAAATCTAATCGAGTGTTTAAAACTTTATAGCTTATGTTTCGAACATCAAACAGGTTTTGATTTAAAATATAAGCGATTGGACAAACATCAAACAGTGACTTTATTGTAATTTTAAATTTTTTTATCGTTTTTTCAAAATCCTTTATTAAAATCTTATTGCACTCATTTTTTTCAAGTTTTTCAACCAAGTAAGGCAAGCTTAAAATCAGTTTTTCGGTTACATTTTGCACCGGGAAAACGGTGAGGTCTAACCCCGCAGAAAAAAGGTGATTTGTTGCTACGTAATCTTGTGCATAGTTATATTCATTGTTGTCCATAGTAAAAAAGTCACCGCCTAGAAACAATATTTTGATTTTGTTTTTGATGTCAGGGGCTTTTTTTAATGCTAAAGAGATGTTTGTTGGCGCGCCTATGGCAACAATTAATGTTTTGTCGTTTTGTCTTGCTGTTTCAATAATTTTTTCAACTGCTGGCGAAGTTGCGTCAAATCCTACTGTGCAAAAATTTGTCGACCCCATAAAAACTTTATCTTTGAAACTCTTATTAGTCAAGTTGCAGATTTGAACTGCTTTTTTGTAAGAATTTAAGCAATTCTTCTCTATGTCTACGTCTGCTGAAGTTAAAAAGAAATTAGGCGCGATTGTTATGGCTTTTAAGTTCAAATTTGATTTTAACAAATATGCGAGTGCAAATTCATCATCAACTTCGTTGCAAACGTCTGTGTCAATGATGATTGGTAAATCTTTAATTGGATTGCCTGGATTTATATATTCATAAACATCTATCCAAGAATTAAATTTTTTACATGTTGTCTTTTCATTACCTTTAAAGCGAGATTTAAATAAAATGGTTTTTATACCCGCGTTTTGCATTTGGTTTGCTATATTGTATTGATCTTCAATCATAATGTCTATTTTTTCTTTTTTTGCAATTTCTACCTTATCAGAAATGTGCGTAAAAAGTTTGTCATAACATATACCATTGTTTCTTAACCAATTTATTGTTTGTTTTCTTGTTGAATATCTGTCTTTTCCACGGGCGCTAATCAACACTATTTTGTGGCCATTTTCTTTTAAACGTGCAAGACAGGATCTTGCGTCGCTTTTTGGTTTTATAAAATCAAATATTGTTGACACGCAGTATTTGTTATTATTCTGACATTCGTTTTTTGACCAAAAAAACATGCCTTTTATTGGAAACAATTTTTTATCCTTAAAGCCTGTTTTGTGGTTTTTAAAATTAAGATAAATTGCACACGGGACATATGCTTTTGAAAACTCTGCTATTACATCATCAATGTCGACACCGATAATCATATTTTCTCCTAGTTAAAGACATTATAGCATTTTTTTGACGAAATATAAAAATAATTAACAAAAAAAGCAGAAGTTTAACAAAATATTTTAAATAAAAAACAAAAATTTTAAAAATTTGTTGACAATTTTAACAAAAGGGCATATACTATAATCACGTCGCGGGATAGAGCAGTCCGGAAGCTCGTTGGGCTCATAACCCAAAGGTCGCAGGTTCAAATCCTGCTCCCGCAACCATTTGGGTTATATCGAAGCGTAAGCGGAGATATAACCTTTTTTGTGGGAGCAGACTCACAAGAGCTCCCGCAACCATTTGGGTTATATCGAAGCGTAAGCGGAGATATAACCTTTTTTGATTTTGTATATATTTTTGTACTTCACTTAAAGCAAAAGAGTTTTTCAGCCTCGTATTTCATGGCTCACAATTTGACTTAAAATTAATTTTAAAATTTAAGTTTTAAAATAAAACTTTTCGTAGTAACAAATCTATTGACATTTAATCCAATAAAAAAACAACACTTTAATTTAAACAAAGTGCAGTTTTTAAATAAAATTTTTAAATATTGTTTTTTAATAAATTTGAAATTATTTTTTAATTATTTGATTTTCTTTTATCGCTTTTGAGCGCGAGATTAAACTAGTTGAGATGGGTGCTTTTTGAAAAAATCAAATTTTTCTTCTATAAACTTTATTTCTGCTTTTGGTTTTATTGCTTTGTAATCGTCGAAAGCATAAGCCCAAGAAAAAGCCTTTGTTTTGTCAAAGCCTAGATATTTTGCGACATTTTCTGTTCCACTAGGTGCCATAGGGTGAAGTAGAAGATTTGCAGTTTTTATAAGTTGTAATGTGTTTGCTGTAAGAACTTTTAGTTTTTCCTCATCGCAATCATTTACTTCCTTAACCCACATCTTGTTTATATCTCTAACAAAAACGTCGACTACGTTGACAACCTGATGCAATTTTTTGTCATACATAAATCTTTCATAGTCCAGACAAGTCTTTTTGCATTTGTCTAAGACATCTTGTGAAACTTTTGCTTCGGGCACTATTCCGCCATAATGGCTTTGAGTGCTGTAAAAGAAAGTACGCAAAATTCGATTGTAGACATTTGTAAGCAAATTGCCCTCTTTCAAAACAGGGTCAACCTCCTCTGTTTTTGCTTCTGGATTAAAAGGTTTTGGCATAAAATTTACATTGTTGTTCGAAAGGTTCATTCCCAAAAAGTGCATTCTTAATTGTTCTGGTGTGTAGTAATTTAAAAATTCTCTTGCCATAGGAGGCTTGATAGAGCCTGATGAACTCGCTTTTTTATTTAAAAATAAAAGATGCTTTATTGGAACTAAACGTGTGTTGCGAAAATCTCCGTCATTTGCTGGATATTTTATTTTTCCATTTTGCATGTGTAGCCACATTGCTTGTTGGGCAGGGCCATAGAAAGACAAATTGTCTTCACCAATAATTTGATACACCTCAGCATCTTTGCTTTTCCAATATTTTTCCCACTCATTGTCAGGTTTTCCTATGGATTTTAAATATGCTTTTGTCAAAGATATAGGTGCCCACAAGCTTTCTGGCCAAACATAAAATGTTTGATCTTTTAAGCCATCGATTTCTGGGCATGCAACACCCCAAGGATCATTTCCTGTCAATCTAAATGGAACAAGGGTTTTGCCTGTTCGATAGTGAATTCCATTAGAAGAAAGAATTTCGCATGCCTTTTCTCTGTCAGAGAGCTTTTCAAAAACGATAGTTGCGCTAGGTCCATTTTTTTCTAAAAGATCATGCTTAGGTAAATTTAATTGTTTTACGGCATTCATGAAATCTTTTTTGATGTAAATTTCTGGCTTTTTCAAAAATTCTTTAATTTCTCTAACCATGAAGATAGGGGAGTCAGAACGTTTTTCAACATCCTCAATCCATGTTTTCATTTCGTCAACACATTTGTCAAGGTCAAAATACCAATTGTCAACTTTTTTTAATTCTGGCTTTGTCCCGGTAAGAGCGCTAACTGGGTTAATTAAATCCATAGGCAGATATTGATGGCCCAAGTCACACTCGTCAGCATATCCTTTTTCGCTTTGGCACCCTTCAATAGGACAACGGCCAACAACTTGTCTTCCATTTAATAAAACGCCAAGTTTGGAATCAAAAAACTGAAAGGAAGAGTGTTTTGAAATCATTTTGTTTTTGTAAAGTGTTGTAATAAAGTGCTCACTCATCTTTACATGTTCAGTTTTCATTGGCTCAAATGCAGAAGCACCAAAAAGGCTATGCTTTATTTCAAACATTTCAAACGTCTCTTTTTGATGAATGTGATTTGAATAAATAAAGTCTTGCAAGCTGTTATTTTCTGGAATTTGCCCACTCAATTTTGCTTTTCTATAGCCTTCCGTCGCAGTGGAACCATAACAATCTGTCCCCGAAACAAAAATAACATTGTCTTTGCCAATACGATCTCTTAAAAATCTTGCAACCGTGTCGGCACGCAACATAACTGCCAAATGTCCAAAATGTAAATGTTTATTGCCATATGGCATTCCACCTGTTACAACTGCCCTTTTGGGAAATGTAGGACGAGGTTTTACAAAATTTTCCATAATATTATTCTCCGCATTTAACTTTAACACCAACAAAGATATTTTGTCAAACGATTACAAATTGAATATAATTTTTCTCATGTTAGAAATTTTCTTTTTTATTCTAGATAATGCGTTGTCTATGCTTTTTTTTGATTGCCCTGTTTTTTCTGCTATTTCTTGATAACTTAAACCGCCGAGGTAAAGTTTTAAAACCTTTTGTTCAAGATCCGACAATTCTTTTGACAAGCAAGCTTTTAGTTCTAATGCCATCTGTTTGTTTGTTAAAATTTGTTCTGGACTTAAACCATCTGAAATTAGAAATATTCCTAGCTCATCGTTTTCTTCATCAGTGATTGGTAGGGCGGAGGATAAAACCAAATTCTTTTGAGTAGAGGCATTTCTAATAGCCGATTGTATTTGCCTACGCATGCAAATGTTTGCAAAAGTCGAAAAAGAAGCCTCTTTGTTTGGATCGTAGTTTTTTATAGCTTTAAAAAAACCAATCATGCCTTCTTGAATTATGTCTTCAACATCTCCACCGACCAAATAAAATCCTCGGCTTAGTTTTGTTATTGCCGTTCTGTAACGATCAAAAAGTTCTAACTCTGCGTTGGAATCTCCTTCTTTTGCGAGCTTTACGAGTTGTTCATCTGTCATAAATTTATCCTTTGTCTTAATACTTCAAAAACGACAATACCACATGCGACACTAGCATTTAACGAATTGACCTGACCTTTTAATGGCAATGAAATCACTCCATCACATTTTTCGAGAATGCTAGGTCTTACACCTTTTCCTTCTGACCCTATTATCACAGCAAGAGGGATGTTAAGATTTTTTTTGTAAATGCATTCTCCACCTGTTTCTGCTGCGAAAACCCAAATATTATTTTTTTTAAAATAATCAATCGCTTCTTTTAAATTTGTTACTTGCGCTATCTTGACATTGGCTATTGCACCAGTGCTTGTCCTAATAACCGTGTCGTTGACTTGACATGCTCTATTTTTTGGAATGATAATTCCGTCAACACCCGCGCACTCGCAGGATCTTATTATCGCACCAAGGTTGTGAGGATCTTCAATGCCGTCTAACAAAACATAAAAAGGCAAAGATTTAGAAGCAAGTTTTTCAAGAGGTGTGTAAGCAAAATCCACAGCAAAAGCTATATATCCTTGATGATGAGAGGTTGTCGATTTACGGTCAAGAGCCTGTTTAGGAACAAACTCTATGCGTAGTTTTTTTTCACGTGCGAGCGAGACGATTTCATCTTTCCTATTTGCAAAATTTTGATCGATTAAAATTTTGTTTATTGTAACATTAGATTGCAAAGCTTGTCGTATTGCATTTTTTCCTTCAAATTGCATTTGTGCCTCCACCAATTATTGATTTGTTCAGTAAATAGTTTAATCTTTCATCGTTTTGCGAAAGAAAATGATAGCCTATTATTGCTTCAAAAGCTGTTGCTTTTTTGTATTCTGCACTGCCAGAATTTTTTGCCTGGTGCTTTGGTTTTGCGTTTCTCGCTTTTCGCACGATTTCTTTTTCTTCGTCGGTCAATTCTAGCAAGTCTAAAACGCTTGCTTGAAACACAGCGCTACAAAGTTTTGAACAAATTTTATGAATATTGTTAATCGGTTTGTCAAATTTTGTTAAAGCCCAATTTCTCACAAAAGCAGTGTGAATTGCATCACCAATAAAGGCAAGTTCAAGTGATGTGAAGTTTCTCATACGTTAAACCTAAAAAGAACGACATCTCCATCTTGCATAACGTAATCTTTGCCTTCAATTCGAACTTTTCCTTTTTCTTTCGCTTTTAAAAACGAGCCTGCCTCGACGAGTTCGTTATAAGACACAATTTCTGCTTTAATGAAACCTTTTTCAAAATCTGTGTGAATTTTTCCAGCAGCTTGAGGTGCTTTCGTTCCTTTCTTTATGGTCCAAGCACGCACTTCTTTTTCTCCTGCTGTTAAAAAGCTCATCAAACCCAAAAGGTCATAACTTGCGCTTACTAGTTTTTCTAATCCGCTTTGTTTAATGCCTAATTCTTCTTTGTAAAAGGGTCTGTCCTCTTTTGGCAAAGAAATAAGTTCTTCTTCAATCTTTGCACATAGTGTTATGCATGCGGAATTTTCGGCATTAGCAAAATTTAAAACTTTTTTGGAGTAATCGTTTTCGCAAGGCAAAATGTCCTTTTCGGCTATATTTGCAACGTAAATTACAGGTTTTGCCGTTAAAAGCGAAAACCCATGCAAAATTTCTTTTTCTTTTTCAGAAAGTGGCAACGTGCGAACGGATTGGCCGTTTTCTAGTGCAGTTTTGATTTTTTGTAGAACTTCTACGCCTTCGATCAAAGTTTTGTCTCCAGTTTTTACAAGTTTTGCGTCCTTTTCAAGTTTTTTTGTCACTTGTTCGAGGTCAGCAAGCGCAAGTTCTAAATTTATAACCTCGATGTCGCGAATAGGGTCGACAGAGCCTGACACGTGAATAATCTTTTCATTGTCAAAACAACGAACGACATGAACGATAGCATCGACCTCTCTTATATGACTTAAAAACTTGTTTACAAGGCCTTCTCCGTGACTTGCTCCTGCCACAAGCCCTGCGATATCCATAAATTCTATGCTTGCAGGAGTAATTTTTTGCGTGTTGTAAATTTTTCCTAGCACTTCCGACCTTTAGACTAGCACGTCCAGTACGCCGACATTCGGCTCTATTGTGCAAAAAG
>CALVOH010000038.1 GCA_944350225.1 uncultured Clostridia bacterium
GAAGATTTGATACAACTATCGAAATTAAAAACCCAAAAGGTCAAGATGCTGAACAAATTATAAAACATTATCTTTCTTTAAAAAATTCAGTTGCTGACATGGATTTTAAACAATTAGCAAGAATTTTAAACGGAAGGTCTTGTGCTGAATTAGAAACAATAATTAATCAAGCAGGCATATATGCTGGTTTTGAAAATAAAGAAAAAATCGATTTTGAAGATATTGTAAGAGCTAGTATTAGGATTGTTTATGATGCTCCTGAAACCATTAAAAATGGAAGCGTTGAAGATAATGAAATGGTTTCATATCATGAGGCTGGTCATGCTGTCATTTCTGAATTGCTTGAACCGAATAGTGTTACAATGATTTCGGTTGGAAATCGAGAAAGTTCAATTGGCGGTTTTACTGCTTATTATAGGGATAATGAATATTGGCACTCAGTTGATTTAATGAAAAATCGCATTATGTGTTTGCTAGGTGGTAAATGTGCGATAGAAATTAAATATGGAAAGATAGATGCTGGTTGCACATCTGACATAGAAAGAGCAATTGATGTTATCCAGCGAATTATTACACAATATTGTGGTTTGGGTTTTGATAAATGCAACTCGCGTCATTTTGATTTTGAATTATCGGAAACTCATAAATATTATCAAGAACGAACAATAAATGATGAGTTAGAAAGATTTTATCAACAAGTAAAGGAATTATTAGTAAAAAATAGAAAATTTTTAGATAAGTTGGCAGAAGAAATAAATAAAAAGAAATTGTTGACCGCTAACGATATTAAAAAAATAAGAGAAAATTTATAAAAATCAAAACAAAAATCAAAAATATATGTTATCATATAAATGATACAAATTTTAAAAGGAGAAAATTATGAGATATTCAAAAGCTGATTTTAAAATGTTCAAGGGACAAACAGTAAAACTTCAAGTTGTAGATTATGGTGAAGATGCAAAGGTTAAAATGGTAGATTATGGTGAAGATGTAAGTTTCCAAAAAGCTAATTATGGTTCAGCATCTAAAACTATAAAAATAAAAATTGTGACCTATGGCGAAGATGTAAAATTAAAAGAAAAAAGTTATGGAGCAGATTTTAAAGCAATTATTTGCTAATATAAGGAGAAAGTATGTCGTTGCCAAACAATAAAAAATTATCAATACTATATACCCTACAAATTCTAAAAGATTATAGTGATGAAAAACATCTTTTATCTCAAAATGAAATAGCTAAAAAAATATATAATCTTTATGGTATGGAATGTGAAAGAAAATCAATAGGAACAAATATAGATAGTTTAATTGATTTTGGATATGACATTGTTAAAAATAGTTCTGGCTGTTTTCTAGCAAGCAGAGAATTTGAAACTAGTGAAATTAGATTTTTAATTGATGCTGTTTTTTCTAGTAAAAGCATAGATAGTAGACATTCAAGAGAATTGGCAAATAAACTATCTAATTTATTAAGTTCATATCAAAGAAAGCAATATAAATATATTTATAAAGCTGACGAATTGAATAGAACTAACAACAAAGAGTTGTTTTATAATATTGATATTATTAACGAAGCAATTGAAAAAAATAAGCAAATTCAGTTTGAATATAATAGATTTTGTTATAAAGAAAACAATAAAAAGAAGAAACCCTATATTGTTAATCAATATTGTTTAATAAATAATCAAGGTAAGTATTTTTTAGTTTGCAATTATGATTACTTTGATGAAATCGGAAACTATAAACTAGAAAGAATTCATAATATTAAAATTTTAGATACTGATATAAAACCGATTAAACAAGTTAAGGGTTTTGAGAATGGTTTAGATATAGCGAAATATGCAAATGAAAATATTTATATGTTTGCAACAAATTCCGTAAATGCAACAATTCAAATTTATGATGACTGGGCAACGGCTTATGTTGAAGAATGGTTTGGTAAAAATGCAACGTTTTATGAAAAAGATAATAAAATTTATGCAGATGTTGTAGCAAATGAAAGTTCGTTGATTTACTGGTGTTTGCAATATGGTGAAGTTATAGAACTAATTACACCAATAACTACAAGAGAAAAAATTAAAGACATTCTAAAAGAAATGTCTAAAAGATATAATTAGGAGGATTTATGGCAAAAAATATAGACCCAGAATTAAGAAAGATTGGAGATTATTTAAAACTTGAAGAAGATTCTGTATTTGTAATCCCTGAATATCAAAGGCCGTATTCTTGGGGGATTGAAAATTGTGATAAACTTTGGCAAGATATAGTCGATTTTTCAGAAAATAAAAGCAAAGACAATTATTTCTTTGGCACAATTATTGTTAACTGTAAAGATAATGATACAATCTATGAGTTAATAGATGGACAACAAAGAACAACAACTTTTTTATTATTGTTTAAAGCTTTATTATTAGGAATCAATAATTCTATTGCAAAAATTAATAATAACGATGAAGATTCTAGTGGTTTGTTAAATGGATTAAAAGAACGTAGAAGAAGAATTTTAGGAATATTATATAAGGCCGAACCTGAAGAAATATCTGAAAGACCTAATATAGAAAAAGATATTAAAATTTATGATAAATTAAATATTTTAATAAACGAATCTAATAACGAGCAATTTAAGAATGAGTTAAATACTATTTTAAAAGCTATTGACTTTGAAGATGCTGAAAAAAAGGTTCATAAAATTCCATATAAACAAAAAGATAATAGATATACAAATTTTTTCAAAAATTTCAAGTTCTTCTATAATAAAATTTTTACATTACAAGGTAGCGAAGTTAATAGTATTGCAAAATCAATAGTTGATAATTGTGAAGTTATAGAAATTAAAAGCTGGAATGTTGAACAGGCTATTACAATGTTCAATTCTTTAAACTCTGATGGCATGCCTTTAAATGATGCAGATATTATTTCTGCTAAATTGTTTGCAACATCTAAATCATTAAATAAAGGTGAAGAATATTCCAATATTTGGAAAGAATTACTTGAACATCTTAATGATGCTAAAATATCTAATGTAATTGATATAAACTCAATATTAACTCAATATATGTATTTAGTAAGGTCAAAAAATGGGAAAATGATTGCTGATACAACTGTTCCAGGTGTTAGAAGATATTTTACATCAATCAACACAGAACTTATTAAATCTCCAATTGAAACATGTTCTGAAATGCTTAAACTTGCCAAAATTTGGAGTAATATTTACGAGTACCCTATAATAAAGATTCTTCTAAAATGTAATGAAAATGCTAAATTGTTTTTGGGTTGTTATTTTAATAGATTTCTGAATAATGATAAAGAGATTTCTGAAACAGAAATCACACTATTAGCAGAAACAATGTTGAGATTGTTTGTAATTCTTGAATTGGTTGATGCTGGATATTCAAGTAAATATTTTAAATCATTTTTATTTAAAGAATCTATTAAATTAACAGATGCAACTATTTCTATTGAAGAAATAGTTCAAGATTTCAATTCTCACATTAACGAAAATTGGAAAGACAAAACAGATATCGAAACTAGAATTCATGATTATGATAGAAATTTATTGGTATATGTAAACGAATATTTATTTGCAAAAGAGAAAAATATTGATTTTAATTTAAACTCAAAATGCGACATAGAACATATAATGCCAGCTAGTGGTCATAATTTATTAGAAATTCGTAAAGATGCTGGTATAAAAGATGAAGAAGAATTTAACGGAATAGTAAATAAATTGGGCAATAAAATTTTATTAGAAGAAAAAATAAATAGGTCTATTGGAAACGAATGGTTCAGAACAAAAGTATCAAATACACTTTCAGATAAAATTGGTTATGTGAATAGTTGTTATCCGTTAGCTTTTAGTCTAGCCAATCAATATAAAGATGTAGAAAAACCTTATTGGAATAAAGATGATATAGAACATGCTACTCAAAAAGCAATTCAAAGAATATCAAAATTTATATATGAAAACTAAAAAAGTTATAAAAATACAAGGGAGGATGAAAAAATGAATTCAACACCAGCAAGTCAAAAATGTTGTTGCACATGTCAACACTTTGGAGGAAATTCGCAAAGACAAGGAAGTTCTGTAAAATGGGAAGGCTCTACACATGTTTGTAAGATAAAAGCAAGAGGTAATGGCAATCAGGGTTGCATGAACGGCGCTTGTCAAAAATGGGAAGAAAAGAAATAAAAAGTTAAAATGGCAGTTAGGCGTGTGCTTGTCATATACAAGTGTTCTCGCTTCGCTCGAACATACAAGCACACGCCTAAACAAAAACTTAACAAAACCAAACCAAATGCAACAAAGGAAAACGGAACAAAAACGGGGTTCGCTCGCAGGCTTTCAGCGACACCCCATTTTTCTTTTGTCCCGTTTTCCATATTGATACCATTACTAATTTTAGCGAAATATGAAAATTTTTGACACACATAGTCCATTTTCATATTATTCATTGCTATAATATAGTAAAGGCTTCAATTTTATGTGCAATCTACACAAAATTTAAGCAAATTTCAAAAAAGTTGGCAGTTAGGGGCTCAACTTTTCCATTTCTCGTGGCTTATATATGAGGGGCTTTGCAATAATTATTTGCAAACATATATAACCCAGTACAAAAATAGTACTGCTTTGTATATATTTTGTACGAGTAAAGTATAGGTTTGTTCATAGTAATGACAAAACGAAATTTGTATAATAGTTTTGTAGAGATTTGCCAGGACTAAAATATTGTTAAGCAGGCAAACAATATTTTAAAAGTTGCAAGCCCTTACCTGAGTCAAAATAGAAACCTAAATTGACAAAGACGAGTAATAAGTTAAGATAGTGGCGAATAAAAAAGCCCTCAAACCCGTCCTTGGGGTTAGTACAAGGCAGAGTTAGCATTTTAGGCATAGGAAAAACTAAAAATTTTTTCTATGTCTTTTTTGACTCCAAAAATTTAGATTTAAGGAGTTAAAAGAACAAAATGAAAACATTAGAAAAGGAATTAAAAAGTTTAATAGACATCTCTCTATTAGACAGTCAATTTTTTGTGGAAATGCTAAACCGAATAATAGCCCACAAAAAAAGTGAGGTGCAAAATGGATTACCCAAAAACTAAAGTGTATTTTGATGGTAGTCATTACATTGGCATACCTCATACAACTCAACCTTGGAAAAGGAAGAAAACTAAAGACAAAGTAAAAACTGAACAACAAGAAAAAGTAAAAGAGATTTATAAAGAAAGTGCTGGAACAAAGAAAGAAAAAATTGAAAATACAATAAATAAAGTTAATGAAGAAATTAAAGATATTGATAAATCAACACAAATTGTTAATGAAACTTTAGAAAGAGAAAAAAGAAATAGAATTGTTAGATACACAAGATTAATAAGAAAAATAAGATTACAAAACTGGACTCATTTCTGCACTTTTACCTACGATAACAACAAATTGACCGAACAAGAATTTAGAATAAGATTCTTAAATTGTATAAGACATTTTGTTAATAGAAAGAACTGGAAATATGTGGGAGTTTTTGAACGAAGTCCAGTAAATAATAGATTACATTTCCACGGAATATTCTTAATACCACAAATGGTTGGAGAAATAATTGAAACAAAAGATTACTCTACCAAAACACATCAAATGCAGGTAGCAAAACAAAACACATTTTTCTTAGAAAAATTTGGAAGAAATGATTTTAGACCACTAGACCAACATAGCATACAAGATGTGATTGGTTATATTACAAAGTATATAAACAAAACTGGCGAAAAAATTATATGTTCAAGACATCTGCAAACCTATTTTATAACCGACATTATAGAAGAAGATGTTGTTTGCACTATTGGTCAAGAAGATAGAAAAATACTTTTGTTTGACAGCTTTAATTGTTTTGACTTTGAAACTGGTGAAGTTTTAGGTCAACTAAGCAATGATAAAGAACTAATAAATAAATTGCCTAAGGGTTATTGATTGTCTTTCGTAAGCGAAGTCTAAACGAAAACTCTTTATAGTCAAGGTTAAAGTGCATTGATTCTCAAACCTTGACTATAAAACGGCAATTTGAAAAATTAAATATATTTAACCCTTTTCGTTTCTTTTCGCTTTTGTCCGAAAGACAAATAAAAAAATAAATATAAAAGGAGAAAAATAAAATGAAAACAGCTGTAATATATGCAAGATATTCAAGCAACAATCAAACAGAACAATCTATTGAAGGACAAGTCCATGTTTGTCAGGACTTTGCTCAAAAGAATGATATAATCATTGTAGATTCATACATTGACCGAGCAATTAGTGGAACAACAGACAATCGTGATTCGTTCCAACAAATGCTAAAAGATAGCAACAACAAAAAATGGGACTATGTTTTAGTTTACAAATTAGACAGGTTTGCAAGAAATAAATTTGAATCTGCAATCCATAGAAAACACTTAAAAGATAATGGTGTTAAATTATTATCAGTAATGGAAAATATTCCTGAAACACCTGAAGGAATATTGCTAGAATCTTTACTTGAAGGAATGAACCAATATTATAGTGAAGAATTAGCACAAAAAGTAAGTCGTGGACTACACGAATCAAGAATGAAAGGTCATTGTATTGGTTCAGTGCCTTATGGCTACATTAAAGAGAATAAAAAACTTATAATCAATGAAGAACAAGCATTGATATTAAACCGAATCTATGAAGATTATTCAAATGGTTATACGATATTGCAAATATCAAGAATGTTTGCTCAAGAAAATATAACCAATAATGGTAAGCCTTTCATGCCTGAAACAATAAGACATTTTTTACATAGAAAATTATATACTGGCGAATATGAAATAAATGGCAAACAATATAACAATATCTATCCACAAATCATTTCTAAAGAATTATATGAAAAAGTTAAAACAAAAATAGATTCTAATAGATATGGCTGTAGAAAACCTAATCACGATATATTCAAACTAAAAGATAAAATATATTGTGGTTGTTGTGATAAAAAAATGTACCCAGTATCTGCTAAGAATTATGGAAATATTCCATTAAGATATTACAAATGTATTACCACTAAGAAAAAAGATTGTTTTACTGGTAATATAGATAAAACTTTTATAGAAAATGTAATAGATAGATTTTTAATAGAACAATTTAATACACCTAAAAATCTTGAAGAAATTGCTAATAAAATATATGAAGTTCAAAAACAACAGCTTTGTAGTAATAACTTGCTAAACTCATTAAAAAGAGATTTACAAAAAACAAATACTTCTATTTCTAATTTATTGTCTGCAATAGAAAAAGGAATATTTACAACTACTACAAAACAACGACTTGAAGAATTAGAACAACAAAAACAAACTTTAACTGAAAAATTGATAATTGAAGAATCTAAACAAACTTTTGAAGTGTCAAAAGAAGATATTAAAGAGCATTTTAGATATATTATGAAGGAATGTCCTAATTGTGCGATAGAACAACTTATACGAAGAATAAATGTATATAACAATAAGATTGAAATAGTTCTTAATTCTTCTAATACAACTAATGAAAGAACAATTAAACAAGTATCTAGTGAAACTCTTACAACTCAAAGACAATTCAAAGGTGGTAAAACTATAAGAAAAACTAAAACTTATGATATTTACTTAATTATTTAGAATAAGAAAAAGAGTATAATTTCAAACAACAAATTTGATTTTATACTCTTATTTTTATTTGCTGATTTATTCCATGGTGTTCTTGACACGAGCCTCCACGAAATGGTAATTCTAGGGCATGCGGTCAAGGGAAAGAAACTGCACGCAGTTTACTTTTCTTGCCCTTGGCGATAAGCCTATACCATTTCTTCTCATGTCAAGAACCTTTCACGGCATAAAGGCAAATAAAAAAAGAATTAGGACTTTTGTCCTAACTCTCTTTAAAAATAACACTAGTTTCAATTTCTCTTGCCCTAAGTCGTGTTTTTTTATTTTTATAATATAATAGTTTATATTAATTAATCGTCATCATAATCGTCATCATCGTCATCATCTTCTTCGTCGTCATCTTCGTCGTCTTCGTCGTCATCATCAAAATCTAAGTCGTCATCAAGCTCTTCATCGAGATCAAGATCATCATCGATGTCGTCATCAAAATCCATGTCGCCATCAAATCCGCCATCTAAAATATCGTTGTCATCTATGTCATGAACTGACGCCATCTCACCAGTTTCCTCATCAGGAGAAACGTAATCATCTTCATCGTCACGTTCGATATATCTACTCCAATCAGCATTAACTTCACCATCTTCTGTTTGATGTTCTTTTAAACATGTAGAGCACATGATCTCATCTGGTTGAATGTAGTTAGTTTTACAAATTGGGCAAAGTTCCAAGTCCAAATCATCAAGGTAATCATCTTTGTTCGACAACTCTGCTTGGCAAACCGAACAAAGCTTTTCTCCTTTTTTTATAAAATTTAACTCACATCTTGGGCAACGTTTGTATTCTGGTTTTTTCATATTACCTCCAAAATTCTATTGCAATTATACCTATAAAATATAATAATGTCTATCATTTTGATATAGTTTTTTAAAAAATTTTTACATTAAATTTTTTCTTCTGCCGAAGACTTACGAATATATTTAATTGTGATTTCCTTTGCAGAAAAAAGTTCGCCTTTTTTTTGTTTTTCTAAAGCATAATCTAACAAGTCTTCACAATTTAAATTTAAAGAATTTGGCAAAAACCCTTCTTCAAGCAAACAATACTTCGCCCCCTTACCTTTTAATATTTCAGTGGCAGTTTCGATATGTTCATCTTTTGTTTTCT
>CALVOH010000039.1 GCA_944350225.1 uncultured Clostridia bacterium
TTTTTTTAAATTTCTCAAAATATTTCCAGAGGTGGTTATGCGCTTTTCAACAAAACTTTTTTCTGCTTTGTTTATCTTGACCATGATTGCTGGCATAGTGTTGTCAAAATGGGTAATTGATGGCATAAATTTTTCTGGCACAAACTTTTTTTATGTTTTCAATGCTTACAACATTGCTGGCCTTGTCATGATAGGTTTAAACACAATTCTTGGTATGATTTTGTATGCAAGATTTTTAAAAAGTTTAAGGCTTTCAAGAGCAATCTTTTTTGCGACCTTTCCAATAACTATTTTCTACGCTTTTTCTTTATTTTTGATTGCAAGTGCAAGAACGCTTGAAGGTGATATAGCAAGCTTTTTAAGAAATGTTTTAAAGATCAATTCTACATTTAATGCTCTATTATGGTGCGTGTTAATAACGCTTGTCTATCTTTTAATTGTTTTTTTGATATATGCATACCTTTGCATGCCTGTTCAACGTGTAGAAAAAATAACAAGGAGATTAAGTGATGGCAGAGTTCGTGAAGAGAGTTTTGAAGTTGGAAATTCAAAACAATTCAAGACGATAGAATCAGCTCTTGAAAAAATAAATTATAATTATAAAGAAAAAGAAAACATTGCAAAGCAAACTGACCTTGAAGTCGAAAAATTTATACCAAAAGAGTTTTTAAAGTTTTTAGGTAAAACTTCAATAACCGAACTTGAACTAGGCAATCAAGTTCAAAAAAATGCGACAACTTTTTATTGTGATATATCAAATTTAGATAAGCAAAATATGACACTAACACTTGAAGAAAATTTTAATTTTATTAATTCTTATTTAAACGTTATTTCACCAATAATACGCAAATTTGATGGATTTATTGACAAATATTTAGGCGATGGAATTTTGGCAGTCTTTTCAAGGCCTGAAAATGCTATGGAGTGTTCAACAGCAGTTTGCCGTGCTATTGAAATTAAAAATCACAGTCAAAAAAGTTTGCCAAACATTAATGTTAGAATTTCTATCCACACGGGTGAGATAATTCTTGGAGTAGTGGGAGAGCAACAGCGTAAAAGTCCAACTATTGTTTCCGACGTCGTAAATTTAGCGACCAAAATGGAAGAGATAAATTTGCTTATGGGAACAAAAGTCGTTTTTTCAAGGCAGACATTAAACGAATTGCCTGCAAAATACCAATTTGCATACAGAAATATTGGATCGCTCACATTAGAAAATGGAGAGAGAACATCGTTATATGAAAATTTGGAAGTTTACCCAAGAAGAAAGCGCGAAAAATTGATACGCTTAAAACGAAATTTTGAAGACGGAGTAAGGTTTTTTAATGAAGGGGCTTATCTAAAAGCTAAATCATATTTTAGAGATGTGTTGAAATATGTTTCAGATGATAAAGCTTCTTACATCTATTACAATAAGGCTTGTGATAAAATCGAACAGAATATTTCTTGACAATTTATAAAAAATTATTTAAAATTAGCACATGGCTATACTGGGAAGGGACACTAAAAAATGTCCAAGATGTGAAGCAAAGTGTTTGATAAGTCAACTGCGTTGCCCAGAATGTGGGTTAATTTTTTCACGCATGGAAAAGGCGACCAACAAAGCAGGTTGGCAAAGATTAAAGAATAAAGAAAAAGATGCTGTTTTGTATGTTAAACAAGTTCCGTCAGACTTAAAAAAATGGAAGTTAATTTTATTTACAGTTTTATTGGGATTGTTCGGCGGAGGTTATTTTTACGTTAAACGTTGGGAAAGAGGTATTTTTTATTTGCTTGGGTTTATTTTGCTTACTGTGTGCGTTGTGTTAAATCAATATCTTGTCAATGTTTGGAACGGCGCATTAATTCAGCTTCTTGGTTTTTTTGTTGGTATTTATGGGGCAATGTGGATTATAGATATAGTTTTAGTTTGCACAGGAAAGTTTAAAATTCCTGTCTCTTTGCCTGATAAGGAGCTAGAATGAGAGTTGTTGTTGGAGTAAGTGGGGGCGTCGATTCGTCGGTTGCAGCATATCTGTTAAAAAAACAGGGACATGATGTTATTGGGCTTTTTATGGTCAATTGGCAAGAACCAAATGGAGAATGCACTGCTGAAGTCGACTTTGAAGATGTTAAGAGGGTGTGTGCCAAGATAGGCATACCATATTTTTCTGTGAATTATGCCAAGGAATATTATGAACGGGTTTTTAAATATTTTTTAGAAGAGCATAAAAAAGGCAGAACACCTAATCCTGATGTTTTGTGTAATCGCGAGATTAAATTTGGGCCATTTTTAGAGCAGGCGAGAAAACTTGGGGCAGATATGATCGCCACTGGCCATTATGCAAAAAAAATTGAGAGAAACGGAAAATATTATTTAGCAAAAGCAATCGATGAAACTAAGGATCAATCATATTTTTTAAATCAACTTTCTCAATCTCAACTTGCAAGTGTTGTTTTCCCATTGCAAGATATAAAAAAAACAGAAGTGAGGAGAATTGCAAAAGAGCTTGGCTTGTCGACAGCAGAAAAAAAGGATTCGACAGGCATATGTTTTATTGGAGAAAGAAATTTTAAAAATTTCTTAAAAAATTATTTACCAGCAAAGCAGGGCGATATTGTAGATCTAGATGGAAATGTTGTGGGAAAACATGAAGGGGTCATGTTTTACACGCTCGGTCAACGTCGAGGCTTAAACATAGGAGGTTTGGCAGGCAAAGACAACGGGCGATGGTTTGTTGTTAAAAAAGACATGAAAAAAAATCAGCTAGTAGTTGCCCAAGGAGATGACAAACTACTTTATTGCAATGGATTGTTCGCTAGCAACATGAACTATATATCAGAAATGCCAGACAAACAAGAATTTGATTGCTTTGTCAAGATCCGTTACAGGCAACCTGACCAAAAAGCGAGAGTCAAAATAATTGACGAGAAAAATATTAGAATTGATTTTTATCAGCCTCAAAGGGCAGTCGCTCCGGGACAATATGCAGTTTTATATGACAAGGAAGGGATTTGCTTGGGTGGAGCAACCATCGATGAAACTTTTGTAACCCCTTGACATAAATGATAAGTTGATATATACTCTAAAAGTGGAGGAATTATGCAAGACATGATTGATGAAAATTATAAAGATTATGAAAAATTAGCAAAAGAAAACGAGGAGTATCGTCAGTATATTTTGGATAAATATGCCGAGCCTACAGCAACTGAATATTATAATAGTAAGATTGGATATTTTCAATCAGTAGTTGATTTTGCAACAAAATATAATATTGAAAAGCTTGCTTCATTGGCACGTGGCTATGTTGCAATATCAAAATATGATGAAATTGTGGATTATAGTAGTCTCAAAAAAATAGACGCTGATTACGGTTCATTTAAAAAAATTGCCAACAGCCTATTTGAAAAAGTTGACAACAATCTTTATTTGGCTCCAAAAGACGTAACAACAGGTGAGGCTTATTTAAATATAGTAAATAAGTTAAAAGATGTTGATGTGTGCGCTTCAAATCTTACAGAGTTATATTATTATGCTTATTCTGGTGAAACTCTTTTGCCAACATTTGTTGAAAGCGACCAGATAAAATCGAGTGATGTTCCACACAATTTTAATAAATAAAGAAAACGGCGTTAGCCGTTTTTTTTTATTGTAAATAAGGTTTTGACAACCCATCAAAGTCGACAACAATTATTAATTAGCATTATTCTTAATTATGGCGCAGAGGTCGGGATTAAGCCACACAAACATAAATGTTGGCGGGGACCCCATCAATTAAAAAAAGCGGGTTCGAATCCCGACAGCTATTTATTATCAAAATGACAATGGCGCAGAGGTCGGGATTCGAACCCGAGGTGGCTTTTAACCACACACGCTTTCCAAGCGTGCACATTAGACCGCTCTGACACCTCTGCAAACGACTTTGTTATTTTAACATATTAAATTTTTTTTTGCAATAAAAAACAATATTTTTATAGATTAATCTTTTTTACTTGTTTTTTTAAACAAAATTTTTAAATAGTAATTAAATTTTTAATAACAATAAACATTTTGATTTGTTTTATCAACACTAAAAAATAAAAACTTTATAAGTTTAAATTTGAGATATTTGTCGAATTATTTTTTAAGTTATTGATTTTTATTTTTTTAATTTATATGTTAAAACAAAAAAATTGACAAAATTCGCATGGAGAAAATATGAAAGAAAGTAGCACATCGTCGTTGATAGAATTAATGCCTCTTTTTAACCTTGTGTTATATTTTTTTCTTATAACCATATTTCTTATTGAGTCGATTGTTTTCAACACACAACAAGCAGAATTTATACAAACTGCAACTTTTAGTTTTATAGCAGTAAACATCGCATTGCTTCTATTTATACTTCCTATCTTGTCATCTAAAAGGAAGACAAGTTTTGCAGACAAAACTTAAAGCATTGCAACTTACATATGAAGATAAAGAAAGTGTTAAGATTTTTATAGAAGTATCTGACCAAAAGATGATGGATCTAACGCATGTCATTAACACGATAGTTATTGAAACCATATGCTCATTTTTAATATTGATTATCAGCGTTTTTGTAACTATCTTTGTAGAAAGCGTGAGTGCGAAATCTGCTTTACAGATTTCTGCCTTAACTGTTCAAATATCATATTTTTTAAACATGATACTTTGGCTATGCTACATATATTGGAAATCTCCAAATGTTTATTTAAGAAAAATCAACGATATGGACAATAGTGTTGGAAAAAAAGATTTTTAAATGTCTATTTTTTACAATTAAAGGATAAAATAAAATTAAAAAAGTTGACTTGAATTTGTGTATATGCTAACATAATTCAGAACAATTATTAACAAAAACAAGAGGTCAAAATGAAAAAACAAAGTTTGCCACTTGCAATGCTCACATCGTTTCTAGTAGCAACGGCAGGAGCTGTTGTGTGGGGATTAATGTATTATCAAGGATGGTTTGTTGGTTATATTTCACTTGTATCGATGTTTGCAACAGGATGGTGCTATTTAAAGTTTTATTACAAAATGGATTGGAAATTTTACGTATGGAATATTTCTATCGTTGTTATTTTGAATCTTATATCAAGTATTTTATGTGATTTGTTTGTGATAATGGCAATATATAATGTGACTTTTAGCAGTGCTTTTTCTTTCTATCAACAATTATTGGCTGACAGCGCTTACAGAACGATGTATATTCTAAACATATTATCAAATCTTATATTTTCTGCCTTTGGTATTGGCTTTGCGATGTATATTTTTAGAGGTAGGAATTATGTCAATATGCAAATTGAAAAAACTAAAAACTCTTCAAGGGTAGAAGAAAAACATAGTGAAATTGTTTCGGCAGATGTAATATCTCTTTGCGAAACGATTATTGCAGAATATGTAAATTTATTTAAGCAAACAAATTTAGAAAGCTCGAATTTTATAGAAAAACGTAAGCAGATAGAAGAAAAATATTTAAATAATTTGCCTGAAAGTTTAAAAAATGATATGATGAAATATATCGATAGCATAAAAACTGGAACAGCTGAAGAAGAAAACGCACTAAAATTATTAAAGATAAAATTGAAATGAGGGTAAAAATATGAAAATTAAATTTTCTACAGATTCAACATGTGATTTGCCAAAACACATAATAGAAGAAAATTCTATTGCAGTTTTGCCGTTAGTGGTTAATTTGGGCGACGAAGAATTTTTTGATGGGGAAAACATTAAGCCCGATGATATATATGATTTTGTGGCTAAAACAAATGATCTTCCTAAAACTGCTGGAAGAGGTGTTGAAGATTTTAAAGAATACTTTCTTGGGCTTTTAGACCATGCCGATGCAGTAATTCATTGTGGTATAGGAGCAGAATTATCAGTATGCTATCAAAATGCATGCCTAGCTGCAAAAGAGATAGGTTATGACAAAGTAAAAATTGTTGATAGCAGGGCTCTTTCATCTGCAACTGGTTTAATAGTATTAAGTGGTGTAAATGCATACAAAAAAGGGTCGACTTTAGACGATATAGTTAAAGATATGACTGAGGCTTCAAAACAAGTGCAAGCATCCTTTATGGTGGACAAGTTAGATTACTTGCACAAGGGGGGAAGATGTTCTCGTTTTACATTTTCTATGGCAAACTTATTAAGAATAAAACCAAGACTGGAAGTAGTTAATGGCAAACTTATTAACACAGGAAAGGAAATTGGGCCAATGAAAATAGTTTTGAAAAAATATATTGACACAATATTAAAAAAGTATGACAACCCAAGAAAAGATTGCTGCATCATTACTCACTCAAAAATGGACGAAAAGCTTGCAAAAGAAATAATTGAATATGTCAAATCTAAAAATATCTTCAATAGAATTGAAGAAAGTATTGCGGGCAGTGTTATTACAAGCCATTGTGGTCCAGGCACACTTGGGATATTATATATAAATGATGGGAAGTTTTAAACCAAAAATTTAAACGAGCTTTTTATATTCTTTTAGAGAATGTTTAAGCATTTTGAATAAAAATTCTTTCTTGCAATTTTTATTTTATTTATTCATAAAATTTTAATTGTCGAAATATTGAATTTTTTTCGAAATTTTTTGTTTTTTTTAATTTTAGGTATTGACTTTATGAATTAAATCATGTAGAATTGCAATGTGTTGTTTTTAAGGAGGATAGTATAATGACAAACAAACCAAAAGATTATTCATATATTTTTGAACTATTAAATGACGAATTAGGAGAGGTTAAGCAATTTAGTAACGACAAGCAAAAACAATTTTATGGGGAGTCAAAAAATGCGGCTTTTGAAATAGTGGCTGCGGCAAAAATTTATATGTCTGCAATGAATGCCAATAAAGTAGAAATTGGTTTTGATGAGATTTTAGATAAAAAAAAGATGAGTGAAATAGACCAAAATATCAATAGGGCTATTTTTAAGGATATTAAAACAGATTTTGTATTGCGTGGGCACCATCCAACAGAAGCTTTGTTATATAATCAACAAGTACCTTCTATTTTAAAGGCTAATGATTCCAATGACGAATTAAAAGATGAAAAAAGCTTGTACAAGATAATAAAAGCTTTTGAAAAGAAATTGGCGAATGGATACACATATTATACAATGGAAATCGCTGAGTGTGTTGCGTATGCAATATTAAATGATCAATCTTTATTGAAATTTGAAAACAAATATTTTGATAAATTAAGCGATTCTTTAAAAAGAAGAATAAAAGATAATCTATCAAGACTTGATTTTGCTAAAAGATGTGATAAAGAATTGCGACCATTGTATGATAAGATAGTTGCAGCTAAGAAGAAGGAAGAAGAAAAAGAACAACAAGCAAAACGTGAACGCATAGAAAAAGTTAGACAAAAAGCAGAAGAGAGAAAAGCAAAAGAAAACAAAAAACAAGAAACGTTAGAAAAGTTTTCTAGATTCTTGACTATCTATGATATAACAAAAAACAGGTATGAACAAATGTTTGCTATAGCTTCTGAATGTTCAGATAAATTGACCAGCGAACAAGAGAAAGCTTTAGCAATTATAACCGATAATATGAACAAGGTTAACAATAGAATTAAAAAATTGGAAGTTTCTCCTTATAACTATGTGCTTAGAGGAAAAGACGGGACATTCTTAATCGATAAAGACGAATTTTATTGTATTGATCCAAATGCATCAATAAAAGAGCTTGGCAAATTTGTAAAAGCTATGGAAGAAAATACCGTGTGCGCATGCTTTGATAAAATAATCGAAATCGAAGATAAATTAAAAGAATATATGCCTAAGGGCGAACAGGTTTTAACTAGAAAATAATCGCTTAAAAAATTCTAAGTAGAACATAAGAAAGTGAAAAAAGGAATTTGGTAATTGCCAAATTCCTTTTTATTTAGCGATTTTTTACATAATTGTGTTATTTTATTTGATTAATCAATCATTTATGCTATCATAATAAATATAAGTTATAGGAGGTCAAATATGAATGATTAAATTTTTTAATAAAATGTAAAAAGGGTAAAAGGAATTTGGTAATTGCCAAATTCCTTTTTATTTAGCGATTTTTTACATAATTGTGTTATTTTATTTGATTAAT
>CALVOH010000040.1 GCA_944350225.1 uncultured Clostridia bacterium
AATGGGCTGTTTTGTGTTGTATTTTTTCGTGTTTGTATTGTATAATATTGTTTGATGAGATGAAGTGGCTAAAATGCTGACAAATAAAGGGATTGAGAGATTTTTGGTATGATATTTTATGGTAAAATATGATACGAAAAGTCGAACTCGTAACATTTCAGGTCGCCCCTTCGGAACCATTAGTTCGGGTTCGAATCCTGACGGGAGCACCAAATATTGATAAAAATAGATTATGAAAAGAAAATTGTCCACATAATTACAGATAGAAATATCAAAACCATTATATAAAAGACTTTGTTTTACTAAATATATGTTGAAAATTTTAATATTCAATTTTTGTTTATTATATTAAAATTTTCTTTTCTAAAAACATTAAATTTCACAATTAAAATATTTTTATTAAAGATTTATACAAAAAAAATATTATATTGCTTTTTTTAAATAATTAAAAAAGACCACTATTATAATAAATGGTCTTTTTTTATTAAACATTTTTGTAAAAGCTGTTTTTATGTTGATTGCAACTTTTTATTATTAATTAGTTTAAAGCCAGCAATATATAATTATATCACCTGATAACCAATGTTTAGATAAGCCTTTTCTAGAGCATCAATTTCTCCGTAGTCTCTATTGCCAAAAAGCACGCCCGAATAACGAGAAACTTGCTCCTTGTAAACGTTCATTAAAGCATCAAAATTGTAGGTTTCCTCTGTGGCTATCTCATCTTTATAAATGTTTATTGACTGATTTGTTCTAATGTCGCACCCAAATAGATGCATATCACCAACGTCATCTATCGTAATGTCTGTTAAATTTGTCTTTGATGTGTTCGCAGTAAACGATGAATAACTGTAAATTTGATTTGCATATTGATCCATGTAAAGCTGTTGAATCGTAAAACCTTCCTGATAGCTTTTATTGACCATTCCTTTGTCTGTTAATATATTCATAACATAAGTGTTGTCCTGAACAGGTTGAATATCCACAATTATTGTAACTGTAATATCTGAATCAAAATCGTGTATTGAGATAAATGCACAATTTGCACCAAACTCATAATAAAATCCCATGTTGCCTGTGTACTGTGTGTCAAACATAGTGTAAGTGGCTGTGGAATAATAAAATTCTTTTTCTTGTACATCCGTGTTTAACAATGCATATTTAGTAAAAAATATATAAGCTTTAATCAAATCATCATATCCGTTATAATCAAGCACATCTTCTTCATATGGCTGTACATTTGATGTGGCCTTTGCCGTAGAATTTTCTTTTTCAATCCATCCTGCGCCATAACTAAAATTATCTAAAACCTCTACCACTGCCTCTTTTGTTACTGCTGAAGTAGAGCCGTCGCCTTTAACATTTTTGCCAATAAAATAGCCACCCACTCCAGCTCCTGCTATCAAAATTAAAATAAATATACCTAATAATACTTTCTTCATTTTCCCTCCGTTGGCATCATAATAACATATTAAAATAAAAAAGTCAATAGCAAAAATTAAATTTCAAATTTTGAATTACAATAAGGGCATCGCCATACGCCACCTTCTTGTTGCATGTTGGCCCCACAATTTGGGCACTTGTTTTCAAACACTCGTTTTTTCGACGCCTCTTTATTGTTGGCTGTTAAAGTCGAGCCATCAAACAAAAATCCGGTAATGTACTTCTTTTTAATAGCGAGGGTTATCTGTTGTTTAACTTGTTTTTCGTCGATTTGAAGTTGTCTTGCAATTTCTTGGGTAGTAGTCAAATTTTCTTCATTAACGCAATCCACTATTCTTTTTAGTGTTTTAAAATTTGCATATGTCGTCCAAGCTATAGGCGTGCCATAAAATCCAATGACTGTAAAAGCTATGCCTATTCCTAAAACTGCCCAAATAGACTTTGTTGCACCGACTATAATTAAAGGGATGCCACAAATAAGCATTATTGTAACTACTAATGATATGGCAAATCTAACTTTTGAATCTTTTTCAATGCTAACTTCTTTTTTGTTTCTCATAACTTATTCACTTTCTTTTTCTTTTTTTTCTTCTTCTGCTTTTCTTTCGTAATAATTTTTATAACCTGCTTTATGATTGTCGCCTTCGTCCCATTTTTTTCCACCTGTTGCGAGCACTGTGATTAAAAAAGCAACTGTTATTACAATAGAAATGATCGGCAAAATCAGACTCTTTGGAATTGTTATTGCTGAAACCAAACAAAGTATGGCGCAAATCAATAACCCAGCCCCAAACCAAATCTTTAGTTTTTTAACGGTTGTTATATTTTTTTGAAAAACCCCATTTAATAAAAATAATATTCCTATGCCACCACACAGTATAACTCCTGCCCAGGCTAAATTAAAAAAGCCAAACGTTTCTGAAACCGTAAGTGACAATATCCATAATACCGCTGAAACGACAAATATCAAAGCTCCTAAAATTTTGTAAATAAAATTTCTTCCCATTTTATACCTCCAATTTATCTTAACACTATGTTTGATGATAGCGGTTCTAGATTATCTCCCTCCGCCAGTATTAATGTTGAGCCGTGTTTGAATTCTTTTACAAGTCCACTTATTTTAATATTTACTGATGTAACATCTCCATCTGCGACTAATAAGGTGTAAGTTCCAGCTAAAACATCTAATCCTTCTCCTACCTGATAATATTTTCCTCGCTTTAGAATTTGGTCACCTTTTTTGAGAGCAAGATTTTGGTTTTGCTCATCTGCTGTTTTTTTATAGCGAACTCCATTGACTATTTCAATTTCCTCGTTTTGATCAGCAATCACATCATTTTTCTTTTTAAATTTGTGAATAAGAAAATAAATTAACAACACGATCAATAATGTAGTTTCGCAAATTAATGCAATTTCACTCCAACTCAATTTTTTACACCTCCCTTTATGATAAAGCAAATATTGCAGAAATAGCACCGATCATCAGTAAAATACCAAAAACGGTAAGTAGTACTTTCCAAACTGAGATTGGAGTCTTTCCAGCAATTTTGCCATTGTCACCATTTACATAAAAATTGTAAAGTTTGTTTTTATACTTGTAATTTCCTACATATATAGGTACTAAAACAAATTTATACTTATTATTTTCGAATTGAGTCTTTACATTTAAAAATTGTTTAACATCATATGAATAGCTTTTTAAAATAATAGATTCTATTCGTTTTTTCATCTGTGATTTACATTCTTCCCAACAATCTTTGCCTTCTTTATCATATGTATTTGCAGAATAACCTCTTAAATATTCAGGTTTGTATTTAGGTGCTTTGTTTGTAGGAAACGGTTCAATCTTCTTTATATATTCAGCTGGAATATTCGTGGAAGCCTGAACCAAAACGTCATCAAAGTCAACATTCTTTTCCCCACGGATATCAAAATATCTCGTGCTTGTTTGAGCAACTCTTCTACCGTTGACAAATTTATACGAAACCACGTTTCTACCTAATCGTCCGTAATACTGGTTTTTTGTTTTTGCATCAAATGTAAATATTGGATTATAAACCCCATGAATGTTTTGAGCTTTAGCACTTTTTTTGAATGAATTGGGTGCAAAGATCTTTTTTCTAGCCCAGTTTACAGCTATTTTCGCAGATTCTTCTTTGTTTATTTTAAACGGAGCCACTCCTTGCGGTTTTAGCCCTGGCAATTCGTCAGTTTTGATTACATTGTTAGTTCCACAAAAAGGACATTCCATTGAAATTTCTTGATCTTCTATTATTTCTTTTGCACCGCAACTTTTGCATTGATAAACCTCTGCATTCTCCCAAACCTGCCCTTTTTGTAAAAGTTCATCCAAACTTCGTTCCTCAATTGTTTCAAAATTGTCAATATCAAACAAACTTCCACAATACAAGCACTTCATTTTTTGGTCATTAGCAGAAAATTCACTTTCACCACCACAATTAGGACACTTGAATGTTGACGTATCAAGTGTTTCATCATTATATAATAATTCTTCAGTGGTCTTTTTTGTCATTTAAGTTTTCTCCCACATTCTGGACAAAATTTGGCATTTGGTTTAACTTCGGTTCCACAATCTGGACATACAGTTTTTAAGCTTTTGCCACACTCTGGGCAGAATTTAGGATTGCCATGAAGCTCCGCATTACAATGTGGGCACATTTTTGTTGGTTGCTTTGGCCTTTTAGATTGTTGCTCTGCCATTTGTTGCATGTTGCTGGCAAATATGTTGCCGATACCCATTCCCATGCCGAGTCCCATTCCTGCTCCCATTGTCCCGCCTGCAGAACCAGGATTTTTTGCAGCTTCTTTCATAACGGCCAACGTTTCCATTTGCGTGTAAACGTCCATGTTGTTTCTAAGCATTCCTAATGTAGTATTTTTATCGAGAGCTTTTTCAAGTTCTTCAGGTAAAGAAAAGTTTTCAAACACGAAATTTGTTAATTTCAAACCAATGCTTTTGAAACTTTGCTCCATCTTTTGCTCAACTATTTTTGAAAGCTCTTGCAAATTTGCAGCCATATCTAAAACAGAAATTTTGCTCTCACCAATTGCATCAGAAATGCCACTAACAACCATGCTTCTTAAATAATCACTGATTTGGTTTGTGTTAAAACTCGTGTTAGTTCCGCTAAGGTTTTTCATAAAGACATAAGCGTCATCAACTTTAAAGGAATAATTTCCAAAGCCTCTGATTCTTACTGCGCCGTAATCTTTGTCTCTAACGATAATAGGATTTACTGTCCCCCATTTTTGATTTGTAAATTGTTTGGTGTTTACAAAATAAATGTCAGATTTAAATGGTGTTTCAAATCCATATTTCCATGATAACAGCTTTGTAAGTATTGGCAAATTGCTAGTGTCTAACTTGTAAAAACCAGGCAAGAACACATCTGCGAGTCTGCCTTTATCAACAAATATGGCAACTTGACTTTCTCTAACAGTTAGGGCTGAGCCTTTGTTGACATGATCTTTGTTTATAGGATACTTCCAAATGATTAGATCACTACTAGTATCTTTCCATTCAATGTTTTTTAAAATTCCCATACTAACTCCTTTCTTACAAAAAATATAATACCATATTATTCCTATAATTCCAACAAAATTTATCTAATTGAGATGTTTATTACATTCGTTATTAATTTTTTTTAATTGATTTAATTATAAACATAAAAAAACGCCCAAAGGCGCTTGATTATCTTTTTAATGTTGTTTCCTCGCACAACTTTCCTAAAACACAAAACCATTTTTCCCAAATTTTGTTATTGTCAACATCGGTGCTATAATGAAGATTTTTATTTTTCAAATTTGATTGACCAAAATACTTTGACAATTTATTATACAAATCACCGTATTCATGCGAAAACAAATCTTCTAAATGACTATATTGATTTATTTTTTCGATATCAAATAAAGATTTTAACGCGTTTATAATTTTTGTTTCGAAAACTTTATATGCTTTTTGTGATTCAGCCCTTATGTTTTCTGCACTTCCCGAATAATACAATTGTCTAAAAACAGGGCCTGCAAAAACAATATCCTTATTTGATGAGTCAAATTCTTGAAATAACCCCAAATAATTTTTTGTTACCAAAGATATTTTTTCAAATACAATTTTATAATCATCAATTTCGCCCATCTTGTTTCTCCTTAAATTTAAAACACAATAACAAACACATTTTAACATATTCCAAAGGTAGTATTTTGTCTATTTTTAAAGATATAGTTCGATTTTTCAAGTAAAAACAACTAGAAAAACGAAACATTGTCACATAAACTCTATTATAGCTTGTGTTTGGCTATTGATATTCTAGATTAATTAATCTACCCGGAAAGTGAAAAATAAAAAATTAAATTCTTTGTACCGTTGAATCGCCCTGTTCTTCTTTTGCTTTTAATTTTTCTTTAACATCCTCCATAAATTCTTCATTAGCTAAAACATAAAATGGAGCTATATCTTCCCCTCTTATAGACTCTGGAAAATTGGAACGAAGATACATTAATTGTTCAAAAACTTTTTCGCCAGAGAGTTTTTCCAATTCTTCAAAACAAAACAACTTTTTATATAATTCCTTCGAAAAAGCGCAATGCCTTAACATATCGTTAATCATACCATCTTTCTCAACGACACAATGCACAACATCTTCCGTTTCTGTTTGCAAATATTCAGGAGACCTTAATATTCCTGCAACTGCGTTTACATCTATACCTTCAACATAACGGCGCATGGCTAGCATGATAGAATTATTATAACAATAGTTGTTTCCCTCATACTCTTTTTCAACTGTAATATTAAATGGAGCAATTTTGCCACTAACTCCATCAACAGTTATTTCGAGTTCCTTTCTATTCCTTTTAAAAATGTTTTTATTTTTATTTTGAAAAAAATTCTTGACTTTGTTCAAAAAACCACATTGCGAAGTAACTTTAAAATGTTCAACCAAATTGTTGTGTTGTATGTTTTTTAAATATCCTTTTCTATCAAAAATAGTACTCGATGGATCGAAATACAAACGTAATGAGCACAACAAAGCAAATAATGAACTGTTGTCATCAGTAAAACTAGGTATTTTTGATCTTAACACCCTAGTTTCTTCATCTTTAAGCATTTTTTTGACTTGTTCCGATGTAAACAAAATATACCTCCCAAACGATTATAACATTTTATACCATATTGTCAATACCCTTAATTTCAAAATTTATTTCATAATTATCTTTACGATATTGTTTTGTTTTTTTATTAAAAAGTGTTATCATTCTTTAAGAAAGGAGGAAACAAAAATGGCTAAAAAAGGTAAAGATTACTTTGGTCTTGGCAGAATTGTCAGCATAATACTTGCAATAATACCAGTTACTGCTTGGATTCTTGGCATTTTGACAAGATTTAAAGAGGGAAAGGTTGTAGCAGGGCTTATTAGAATTTTCTTTGGTTTTAATATAGTTTGGCTGATTGACCTTGTACTCATGATCGTCTCAGGAAGAATTATGAGACTGTTAAATATTTAACCAACTGTAATCAATTTTTAACTTTGGTAAAATATAAGTTTTGATGAGCCCCAAAGCATATGTCAATTTCTTAAAACAATGCTTTGGGGTAATTTAAAATAAAAGAAAGGTTTTAATTTTCTTTTTACATTTATGTCTAAAAACGTCTATTCGATCTTATGAAAACTTTAAAAAAATTTTGGAATTGGATCCTGGAAATATTTTTTCCTTCAAATTTAAAATGCATATTTTGCGGTCGCGACATCCCCGACCCCGAAGTTTGTTATTGTGAAGATTGTGCTGAAAAATTAATTTTTGACAGTCAAAAACGTTGCAAACTCTGTGACGACGTTGTTTTAGGCGACAGCACAATATGTGACAACTGCAAATCGCATCATAAAAATTTTGATAGAGCAATTTCAGTTTTTCCTTACATAGATATTGTAAAAAATGTAATATTAAGATTTAAAGACAGCAATGCAAAGTATCTTGCGCCTCATATGGCTAAATTGATGTTTAACAGGCTTCGACAAGAAAACATCGATTTTGACGTAATCTTACCTATGCCGTTATCAAAGAAATCGTTTGCAAAGAGAAAATTTAACCAAGCGCAATTGCTAGCAGAAAATTTGTCAATACTTTGTAAAAAACCGATAGAGGCAAACTGTTTTGAAAAAATTAAAGAAACAAAGCATCAAAAAGAATTAGGATTTTTCGATAGACAGAAAAATTTAAACAAAGCCTTTAAAGTTACAGACAAATCAAAGGTTTTAAATAAAAGAATATTACTTGTCGATGATATTATGACTACTGGTGCAACAGCCAATGAATGTGCGAAAGAATTAAAAAAATATGCCGACAAGGTTTTTGTAATCACTTTTGCAAGAAAATTATCTAACACGAAAATAAAAAAATGATTTTTTTTGTCAAAACACTTGACTTATCAGGTGTTTATCGATTATAATCATAATCGACTCACACGGCCTCATGGTCAATCGGCTAAGACGCCGCCCCTTCACGGCGGAATGAGGGGTTCGACTCC
>CALVOH010000041.1 GCA_944350225.1 uncultured Clostridia bacterium
CCTATGTTAAAGAATAAATTTCTTGGCGCATTTTTAAAGCCAATTATGAATTTATCCTATATTTGTGCTTCGCCTAGTAAATTGCCATCGCGTTGGGCAGAAGGCGTTTATACAAGACCATTAAAAGTAAAAGAAATTGAAAAAATGATTTATGCTTTCGCGAAAACTGCTAAACTTTGCAAGGACGCAGGCGTTGATGGTGTTGAGGTGCACGCAGTCCATGAAGGATATTTGCTAGACCAATTCACGACAGCTTATACTAATAAACGGACTGATGAATATGGCGGAAGCTTCGAAAATAGATTTAGATTTCCTGTTGCAGTGGTAAAAGCTATTAAAACTGAATGTGGAAAAGATTTTCCTGTTTCACTTAGATATTCGGTTGTCAGCAAAACAAAAGATTTTTGTAGCGGAGCATTGCCTGGTGAAAAATTTAAGGAAATAGGAAGAGATCTAAAAGAGAGCGAAAAGGCTGCAAAATATTTGCAAGATGCCGGCTACGATATGCTTAATTGTGATAATGGCACCTATGATGCATGGTATTGGGCTCATCCACCTGCTTATATGCCTGACAACTGTAACCTTGACGATGTTGCGCATATTAAAAAGTTTGTTGACATACCTGTTGTCTGCGCAGGCAAAATGGTCCCAGCGGCTGCTAACAAAGCGGTAAAAGAGGGCGATATTGACGCCGTAGGATTTGCGCGACAATTTTTAGTAGATTGGGAGTGGGTAAAAAAATTAAAAAACGGCAATTTGGAGGATATACAGCCATGCATACATTGTCATAATGGTTGTTTTCCTTTGTCTCATTATAAAGGCATTGCGAATGGTGCTTCGGTGCATGATTCTAAACATATGTCAAGGTGTGCACTTAATCCTCTCACCATGCAAAACGGTAAATTTGATATTAAGCCAGCAAAGAAAATCAAAAAAGTTGCTGTAATTGGTGGGGGAGTCGGTGGAATGGAAACTGCCAGAGTTTTAGCTCTTCGTGGGCATAAAGTTACGCTTTATGAAAAGACCAACAAGCTCGGCGGAGTTTTTATCGCAGCAGCATCACCGTCATTTAAAAGTGCTGATAAAAGATTGATTGAATGGTATAGAAGACAGATTGCAAGTTTGCCTATTGAAGTAAAATTAAACACAGAGATAAAAGATGTCAATATGATTGATGCAGATGAAATTGTTGTTGCAACTGGTAGCGAAGCAAACACAATTAAATTGGAAGGCGCTGAGAGATGCGTTCACGCAGTTGATTATTTGTTGGGAGAAGAAGTTGGCGAAAAAGTTGCAATTATAGGTGGCGGATTAAGTGGTTGTGAAATCGCCTACGATTTGTTTTTAAAAGGTAAAAAGCCGTTTATTATCGAATCAAAACAAGACCTTATGGTTTCGAAAAGTTTGTGCCTTGCTAATTCTTCTTACTTGCGTGATTTTTTCAAATATAAAAAAGTTCCCGTCTATCTGAATAGTGTTGTTATAAATATAGCAGATAAATATGTTACAATTAAAGATAATGAGGGGAAAGATAAGAAACTGCAAGCGGATAGTGTCATTTTGGCGATTGGCTATCACCCGACACCACTTGCGAAGGCGTCAAAACATGTACATTTGGTTGGAGATGCCCTTAATGTTGGGAATTTAAGAACGGTTGTATGGCGCGCGTGGGAAGTAGCCGAAAAGATTTAATTTAGATAATTTTTCAAAACTATTGATTTTTAAAAGTCATTATGATATGATAAAGAAAAAAATAGGAAAACAAAATGATAGAAACAAACTTTAATGATTTAGATGATGATTTTATTACATTGTGGTCAAGATATTTTTTGACAAATAATTATAATGAAATTAAGAGTGATATTATAAGATTAGCTGAAAAAGGGCAAATAAATGCTATTGCAATGTATTATGGCTTTTTGGATAAAAATGAGATAGAGAATGAAAAAATTAAAAAAGCTTTAGACGATTATGAATATATGGACTACAATTTTTATCATGCTGAGGCATTTAGAAATGAATGGATTTATAAAAAAGGGGAGCAAGATTTTTTTAAAGCAAAAGTTAGCGCTGAATCAGCATTTTGGGAATGTAATCGATGTGCAAATATAACAAAGGATCCTCTTGTGTGTAATAGAGTAATTGACATGATCGATGAGTTTAATATAGTTATGAGTGCCCAAAAAGAGAAAGATTATAAAAAATTAGAAAAATACTCTCGAAATATATTAAAAAAAGAAATTGTAAAAAACCCTACTCCTCAAAATTTGTATATTTACGCAAAGAATTTATTTTGTCCAAGATATTTAGTAAAAAGAGAAGGGCAGGCAAAAGAAATTTTTAATTTTTTATCAGAAAGAAAGTTAAAAATGGATGAGGTTATTGAAGATGGCGTCAAACCAGCGCAACAATTGAGATAATAATTTAATTTTCAATTATAAAGTTAGCAATATTTTTAGTAGCTTGTTTGACTTTTTGTTTAAATTTTGTTAGAATTAAATTATGTTAAGACTTGAAAATATCTCCTATTACACAATAGAAAACGGAGAAAAAAAATATATTTTACGCGATATCAACTTATCATTTGATTATGGTAAGTTTTATGCTATAACCGGGCCGAACGGCAGTGGGAAAACGACTCTTGCAAAAATTATAATGGGGATTATTAAACCAAGCGCAGGTAGAGTTTTTTTGGATGATATTGATATAACCGAAAAAGATGTTGACCAACGAGCAAATTTGGGCGTCAGCTATGCTTTTCAAACCCCTGTCACTTTTAAGGGTTTGAAAGTTTCGGATTTGATGAACATTGTTTGTAAAGAAAAAAACATCGCAAAGCTATGCGAATATTTGTCTTCGGTTGGGCTTTGTGCAAGAGAATATATAAACAGAAAAGTCGACAAAAATCTTTCGGGTGGTGAACTAAAAAGAATTGAGCTTGCTATGGTGCTCGCCAAAAATGGTAAGATAAACATATTTGATGAGCCCGAAGCAGGGATTGACCTATGGAGTTTTGAAAAGCTTACGCAAGTCTTTTCATCTTTAAGTTCTGCATCAAACATAATAATAAGTCATCAAAAGAAAATTTTAGAGATTTGTGATAAAGTGATAATTCTAAAAAATGGAAAAGTAGATAAACAGGGAAATTTTTGTGATTTAAAGCACGAGGTTTGCAATGACGGATGTGCGAAGTTGCGAGGCGATGATGAACGAAATTGAAAAAGCGTTGTTAGAAAAAATCTCCAATCTTCACAAAATACCATCAGGTGCTTTTAGTATTAGGAGAAACGGTAAATTATTAAAAAAATCGAGCACAACGGATATAGATATTGAACAAAAGCAAGATGGAAGTGGCATCGATGTTTTTGTTAAACCGAACGTTAAAAACAAGAGTTTGCATATGCCTGTGATAATAACTCTTGGTGGATTAAACGATCTAGTTTACAACAGTTTTTATATTGGTGAAAATGCCGACGTTACTATAATAGCTGGTTGTGGCATTCACAATTCTACATGCAATAACTCTCAGCACAATGGCGTTCACACTTTTCATTTAGCTAAAAGCAGCAAATTAAAATATATAGAAACTCATGTGGGCGAGGGTGATGGCGTTGGCGCTAAAATTCTTAATCCGACAACCAATATATTTATGGCAGAAAACAGCCAAATGGAGATTGAAACAATCCAGATCGAAGGAGTAACATCGACATTGCGTGAAACAAATGCCGAACTTCAAAACGGCGCAAAACTCTTAATTAATGAAAAACTTTTGACTTGTGATAAACAAAGGGCGAAAACGAATTTTAAAGTTAGTTTGCTAGGTAGGGATTCAAAAGTTGAAATTGTGAGTCGAAGCGTTGCAAAAGAGAGCAGTTTTCAAGAATTTAGATCAAATTTAATAGGTAAAAACAGTTGTTTTGGGCATGTGGAATGTGATGGTATTGTGCTAGATAAAGCGCGTGTGATTTCAATTCCAAAGATTGACGCGCAAAACTGTGAAGCCTCACTTGTTCATGAGGCTGCAATAGGCAAAATCGCCGGTGACGAGATTGTAAAACTTATGACCCTTGGACTTGGCAGAAAACAGGCAGAGGATGTGATTATTAATAGTTTTTTGCTAAATTAAAATAATAAAAGATTTTTATTATGCAAATTAAGATAGACTTATTAAGATAGACTTATGCAGATTTATTTTTTTAAAAAACTTCGACAAATTGTTACTAAAAAAAGATAAAAAATTTTAAAAAATGTGTCATTTTCGATTGACATATTTTTTCTTTTTGCATATAATAGTGCTAGCACTTTAAGTTTGAGAGTGCCAATTATGGAGGGAAAAGATGCAACTTTCGGGTAGAAAAAAGCAGATTCTTACAATTGCAATTGAAAACTACATTGCATCTTGTAGTCCAGTAACAAGTGGGGGGTTAAAAAACCTTGCTGAATTAGATTGCTCAACGGCGACATTAAGGAGCGAGCTAAATGCTCTTGAAGCTATGGGATATTTAAGGCAACTTCACACATCGGGTGGAAGAGTGCCAACGGCACAAGGTTACAGGTTTTATGTGGAATCTCTTCTATCAAATTTGAAAGTTTCAAATGCAGAGCTTGATAAGGTGCGAACATTGATTGAAAAGAAGACTAGTTCGCTTTCCGAATTGATTTCACAAATCGCGAAAGCCATTGGCGAGGCCACAAACTATCCAACTGTGGTTATGACAAGTGGGGTGGAAAATTTAATTTTAAAGGATTTTCAAATTATTCCATTACTATCGCAAGAGGTTTTGGTGTTAATAGGCACAAGCTCGGGCTATATAAATGAGCGACTCAATATTATAGCTAGCAAGCGAGAATGTGATGATGCGAGCAGGTTTTTTAAAAAGCATTTTGTTGGCAAAACAATTCGTGAGATGACAGAAACGTTTGAAAATGAAAATCTCACAGAGGAAATACATGAATTTCAAACGATTGTTGATTGTCTAGTAAAAGGATTGAGACGTTTTAACAACAAGAAGATGCTTGATGTAGAAAAAAGTGGTGCATTAAAACTTTTAGAGAGTGGAGACATAGAAAAAACAAAACGTATCCTATCAGTGCTGGATGATGAGCAGGAGCTTATTGAAGTTATGGAAAGTGGAGATGACGACCAACCGATTGTTATTTCTGTTGCTGAAAATGACGAAGATGTTTCGATAGTAAAAGTCCCTATAAAAATAGGAGAGGTGGAACTATCAGTTGGAGTTTTAGGACCACAGCGAATGGATTATAGTGGCGTGTCTGCAGCATTGAAATTGTTGGTTGATGAACTCGAAGATTTAAAAGGAGGAGATGGATAGTGGAAAAAAGGAAAGATAAAAACTGCTGTTGTGAAGAAGACAAAAATAAATGTGATTGTGAGAAAAAACACGATTGCGAATGTGAAAAAAATCTTGACAGTGAGGCTGAAAAAAAATGTAAGTGTGCCCACCATGATGAAGATAAAAATTCTTCTAATGAAAGTAATGGAAAATCAAAAGAGGAGTTTTATCTTGATTTAGCTCAAAGGCTTCAAGCAGAATTTGAAAACTTTCGAAAAAGAACACATTTTGAAATGATCAAAGCAAAAGAAGATGGGCAGATCAGTGTTATTGAAGCGTTTTTGCCAGCTCTTGACACGTTTAAATTAGCTGAAAAATCTATCTCTGACGATAAAGTTTTGGAAGGGGTTAAAATGATAGAATTGAGTATTCTGGAAGCCCTTAAAAAACTCGAAGTAGAAAAGATCGAAGCGATTGGCAAAAAATATGACCCCAACCTGCACACAGCAATAGCTGTCGCTTGCGTAGGGGACAAAGACAACGATATCATCTTGGATGAATACCAAGCTGGATATAAATTTAAAGACAGAGTGATTAGATATTCAAAAGTCATTGTCAATAAAAAGGAGGATTAATATTATGGGAAAAATTATTGGAATTGACCTTGGAACAACAAATTCATGCGTAGCTGTTATGGAAGGTGGAAAGCCAACCGTCATAGCAAACGCGGAAGGGGACAGAACTACTCCATCGGTAGTTGCTGTTACAAAAGAAGGCGAGAGATTGGTTGGTAAAGTTGCAAAACGCCAAGCTATCGTCAACAGTGATAATACTGTTATGTCAATAAAAAGAGAGATGGGAACAAATTACAAAGCAAAACTTGGTGGCAAGGAATATTCTCCACAAGAAATTTCTGCTATGATTTTGTCAAAGTTGAAAGCAGATGCTGAAAGTTATATAGGCTCGGCTGTTTCACAAGCTGTGATCACAGTTCCTGCTTATTTTAACGATGCTCAGCGTCAGGCTACAAAAGACGCAGGCAAGATTGCCGGGTTGGAAGTTTTGAGAATTATAAATGAACCTACTGCGGCAGCGCTTGCTTACGGTCTTGACAAGGGGGAAAACAAAAATCAAAAGATTCTTGTTTATGACCTTGGTGGTGGAACGTTCGACGTTTCAATCCTTGAAATAGGTGATGGTGTGTTTGAAGTTTTGTCAACAAACGGAAACACAAGACTTGGTGGTGACGATTTTGATAACAGAATTATCGACCTTTTGGTAGAAGAGTTTAAAAAAGAAAATGGAACAGACTTATCAAAAGACAAACTTGCTATGCAAAGACTTAAAGAGGCAGCAGAAAAAGCAAAAATTGACCTTTCTGCTACACCAAAAACCACTATCAGTTTGCCTTTCATATCTGCTGATGCAAACGGCCCTAAACATATGGAATATGAACTTTCAAGAGCAAAGTTTGATTCTATAACAGAAGATTTGGTTAAAGAAACTATTGAATGTTGCAAAAGGGCATTAAGTGATGCCAAGATGTCAACTTCTGCAATTGATAAAGTAGTTTTAGTAGGTGGCTCAACAAGAATTCCTGCTGTGTTTGATGCCGTAAAATCTTACACAGGTAAAGAGCCATACAAAGGCATAAACCCAGATGAATGCGTAGCAGTTGGTGCTGCAATTCAAGCAGGTGTTCTTGCCGGAGAGGTAAAAGATGTGTTGCTTCTTGACGTAACACCTCTTTCACTTGGAATCGAGACCCTTGGTGGTGTGTTTACAAAACTTATTGAAAGAAACACAACTATCCCTACAAAAAAATCTCAAATTTTCTCTACTGCAACAGACAATCAGCCTGGCGTTGATATTCACGTTTTGCAAGGTGAAAGAGAGTTTGCAGCGCAAAACAAAACTCTTGGAAGATTTCAACTTTCAGACATTCCACCTGCACCTAGAGGCGTTCCACAAATTGAAGTTACATTTGATATTGATGCAAACGGTATAGTCAAAGTTTCCGCTAAAGATTTGGGCACAAATAAAGAGCAAAACATAACCATTACTGCTTCTTCAAACCTCAAAGAAGAGGATATTGAAAAAGCTATAAAAGAAGCTGAGGCACATGCCGAAGAAGACAAGAAGAGAAAGGAACTTGTTGAAACAAAAAATCAAGCTGACAACATGGTTTATGGATTAGAAAAAATGCTTAAAGATAATGGTGATAAGCTTGCAGAAGAAGACAAGAAAAAACTTGAAGAAGCTATTGCAAAAGCTAAAAAAGATTTTGAAAGTAATGATATTGAAGTTATTAAAAAGGCTATTGACGAACTTACAAACGTGTCAAATGGTGTTGTAAGCAAAATGTATCAATCAGCTAGCGCAAATGCTGGGCAGGGTGGAAACAATGGCCCAGATCCTGAGGTTGTAGTCGACGACGATAATAAATAAGCCTTAATTCAAGGAGTTTTACAGTTTTAAATGGCAAAAAAAGATTATTATTCAATTTTAGGAGTTCAAAAGGATGCGAGTGCCGACGAAATTAAGTCGGCATATCGTCAAAAAAAAAAAAAATATCATCCTGATTTAAACAAGACCCCAGAAGCTGCAGAAAAATTTAAAGATATAAATGAAGCTTATGAA
>CALVOH010000042.1 GCA_944350225.1 uncultured Clostridia bacterium
TGTTAAAAAGATTTTATATTTTAAAAAATAAACGAAAATCTTAATATAATAATATTGTTAGAATTTAAAATGTATATAATTAATCATCAATTATATATTAAAGATAACATTCTAAAAAATACTATATCTCATAAAATATTTTGTATGATTTTAGAAGAAATAGCTACTTTTTTTTCAAACAATGTGTTTTTAGCTACGTTAATCATTGCATTAATACCGGGATTAGAGGGCAGAATAGCTATTCCTTTTGCGTTGTCAACACAGTTGCTTGCAGAAAACACTTTAACTCCTTTATGTGCATTTGTTTCAGCTTTTTTGGGTTCAATAATTCCATGTGTTCCTGTCATACTTCTTACAAAAAAATTTAAAAATAAATATTTAACTGACATTTCAAAAAATCGATTTAAAAAGAAAATTAATAAGATATCTGCTGGCACATCTACATTTAAAAAGATTTTTTTATTATCCACCTTCGTTGCTGTTCCTTTACCAATGACAGGTGTGTGGTCGGGGAGCATTATAGCCGGTTTTACGTCCTTAAAAGTTTGGCAAAGCTTCATAGGAATTTGTACAGGAAGTGCAATAGCTTGCTCAATAATTTTGATCGTTTGCTTGTTTTTTGAAAACTCAACACTTCAAATTTTATATTTCTCTCTTTGCATACTGGCAATATTTATTTTAATAGAACTTGTTTCTAATTTAATAAGAAAAAACGCGTCCAAATAATATCAAACGCGTTTTCTCTCTATTTGGTCAAGTATTTTTCAACCTAACCTAATAGTGTTATGAGCAATTTTTAATTTATTATACATCATTTCCAATATTTTTTATAGGCATAAATTTGAGAATAATAAGTTCCTATTGTAGCACATCCTGAAACATATATAGGGAATAAGATTGTCGAAAAGTAAGTTACCGGTTCGCTAAATGAAACGCCACAAGCAAAATTGATTAAAAATATCAAAGCTATAAACAAGGCAAAAAGGCTCCAAACAACAGCGGGATGCCACATTTGACTCGGCACTTTACTAACTGTGGTCTTGTAATTATAATATGAATAAACAACATATACAAGCGCAATAATAGGGAATAAATAATAAACAAAATTTGTCGCATCAGTTGTCATTCTTGCCAAACTAAATATAAGATAAAAAATCGCGCTACCTACACCAATCAAACCAAAAATGAAAATACTGACATATAAGTTTAATAGGTTAGTGTTATGCCTTACCCTAGATTCTGGCCTTTCATATACTTTGAAATCCACACCTTGAGATTGGTAATATGCAGAAAGTTCTTCATAATTTTCAAATTCTTCATTTGCTACTGTTGTTGGTGCTTTTTCTACCTCAGCTTTAGCATACAGACTTTCTATTTTCGCCCTCACATCATTGCAATTAGGGTCGACTGCAACATTTCTTTTTGGAGCTGGCAACTTTTTGTCGTAACCTGGTGTTGATAAGTTTATATTTAATCTTGGTGGTTCAATTCTCTTAGGTTTTGGAATAGATTCTTCTGGCAACCTCTCTGTAATAAACACACCATCATCCTCGACCACAACAGGTTCTTTTTTTTCTTCTGCCTTTTTTATAGCATTAAAATTTTTAAATTCTTCTTGTATTTGTTGATAATGCCCCTCTTTTGACTGCAACAAAGCAGATTTTAACTCACTTAAATCTTGCTCATGGCTATCATACGACTTTGATGGAGCAGGGGAGATAGCAAGCTGAATTTGATTTTCTGTATAACTTTTCTTGTTTCTGTTTTTTGAAAAATCCCTAGATGCATTGTAAATTCTTTGATTATATTGTTCGTTAGTTTCAGTCTTTAATGTTTGCTCATCATCTTTATTAGTCACTTGATGGTCAATTAAAGGTTCGTCAACTTTAACGTTCTCATCAATTTTTTCATCTGCATCATTTTTTACAACACTAACATTTTCTTGAACAACACTAACATTTTCTTGCTTTTCAACAACTTTTTCATCTTCTTCATCTTCGGACAAATTAAAATATTCATCATAATCGTCGGATTCCTCATTAGAAGGTGAGGTATAGGCATTTGATTTTGACAAATAAGTTTCAAAAGTATTTTCTTCTTTTCGAGATGATTGATCTTCTTCTTTTAAATGTTTTTCTGGTGACACTTCTTCCACTTTGCTAAGACCACCAAATTCTACTGTCAAATTAGCCAAAGCTTTACGTCCTGCTTCCGTTATGCTTGAATAAGAACATTTTGGCCCCTTTGAACTCTCTTTCAAATACGACGATATGTATTTTAGCTCTTTCATACGGTTTATATTTGAGTATAAACTAGGAAGTTTTACTTCTCTTCCATACTTCTTTTTTATTTCTTCTACCAATTCGAGTCCATACATATCTCTCTCGCTTAAACAGGAGAGTATCATGTATGAGAGCTGTCCTTTTGCCAAAACTTCCATATTTTTAACCTCTAACTAGATTATACTATTAAAATATTTGACTTGTCAAACAAAATAGGGGGTATTATGTTGACATAATAGTATATTTTAAAACACACATATCTCTGCGTAAAAGACAGCTTTTACGCAGAGATATGCACATAATACTCATTTTTTTAATTTATTATGTTATTTTATCATAACTTTTTATTTTTTATATTTGAGATATATTTAATAAATTACAATTAAAATTTATTTATATTTTAATTATTTATATTAAAATAATTTTGCAACAATTTACATTAAATCTCTCTTATCTATTAAAATACATACCTATATTAATTACTAAATTTTTATAATTTATTTATTGCTTGATATTGTTCATATTGCTAAGAACTCTTGAAAAATGAGCAATAGCAAATCTAGTAGCTTTATCTTCTGATAATTTTTTGTCTGGATTTAAAATGCTTCTAAATTGAGACGTATTTGAAAAATTTAAATAATTTATTACTTTAAGAAAAACATCATAAATATTTTCCCCTTCAAATAATTCATCCGGCGTATTATAAAGCAGGCTTTCAACATAAATTTGATTTGGTCTAACATATGCTCTTGTAGAATTTCGAATTAATGCATTAAGAATTTTTATCATCTTAACAAAATTATTTCCAACGCGTTCAAATTTATCACTAACAAATTTTTCTCGATTTTCAAAATTTATTTTATAAAATCCTTTTCTCTTACTTATAAAAATTTTATATTCATCGTCTTCTAACAGCACAGGATAAATTATAATCTTGGTATTTGGCCCAAAATCATCTATTCCAATTATTTTTAAGCTTCTTTCTTGACGATAAACTATGCTCGTTTCAGTTAAACAATGTGAAATCGCGATTTGTAAATCGTCGGTAAACTTATCTAAATTATATTTTTCGGCTTGAAAATTATAAGGATTTTCAGTTTCTTCTTGTTTTCCTTTTTTCTTACGCTTTTTCTTCTTTTTTGATGCGTTCCAAGCAAATACAATACGCTCTTTTAGTTTTTTCCACCAATCATTGTATTGCAAACAATTAATCTCTATTTGAGGGCTTTCTATTGCTAGAAAATAAATATATTCGCTCTCTGCAGATAACGATCCGTTAAAATTTTCATTTACCGGCTGTAATAATGTTTTGTCTATATTCACATACGACACAGAAAGAGAAAGTTCGTTGATAGCAGTCGAACATATCATTTTAACCTTTTCTTCAATACTTTCAGCAAATTCGCCAACGTTTTCTTCAGCAATTGACTCAATAAGTTTTCGCGAAATTCCCCTCATAATTTCTCCTATTTTTTAACTTCTATTTTAGTTTTTCCGCCCATATATGGTTGTAATACCGGCGGAATATTAACAGAACCATCGGCATTCAAGTGATTTTCAACAAATGCTATTATCATTCTTGGAGGCGCTACGACTGTGTTGTTAAGTGTGTGTGCAAAAACATTGCCTTTTTCGGTTTTATATCTAATCCCAAGCCTGCGTGCCTGTGCATCTGTTAAATTAGAACACGATCCAACTTCAAAATATTTTTTCTGTCTTGGACTCCATGCTTCTACATCCAAACTTTTATATTTTAAATCTGCCAAATCTCCTGTGCAACAAGCAAGTGTTCGAACAGGAATTTGCATCGAAACAAAAAAGTCAACTGTGTTTTGCCATAGTTCATTATAATATTTTTCACTATCTTCTGGTTTGCACACAATAATCATCTCTTGTTTTTCAAATTGATGGATACGATAAATACCACGTTCTTCAATACCATGAGCACCTTTTTCTTTTCTAAAACAAGGCGAATAACTTGTAAGTTTTAAAGGCAAGCTTTTTTCATCTAAAATAGTGTTCATAAATCTGCCAATCATCGAATGCTCACTAGTCCCAATCAAGTATAAATCTTCACCTTCGATTTTATACATCATATTGTCCATCTCATCAAAAGACATAACTCCACTCACAACATCACTGCGAATCATATATGGTGGTATAACATAAGTGTAGCCACGGTCTATCATAAAATCACGAGCATAAGTAAGAATCGCTGAGTGCAGTCTGGCAATATCTCCAGTCAAATAATAAAATCCTTGTCCACTTGTGCGTCGAGCACTGTCAAGGTCAATGCCACCTAACTTTTCCAAAATGTCAGTATGATACGGCACTTCAAAAGGCTTTTCCTTCGCTTCCAAAAATGTTTTTAATTGAACATTTTGTGTGTCATCTTTACCAATAGGAACATCCGGGGCAACAAAATTAGGAATAGTCATCATTATCTTCTTAACACGAATAGATATTTTTTGCTCTTCCTCTTCAATATCTGCAATTTTTTTATTGATCTGTGCAACCTGCAATTTTATTTTTTCAGCTTCATCTCGTTTCCCTTGAGCTATCAATTTGCCAATTTGAGATGAAGATTCGTTTTTCTCACGTCTTTTGTCATCTCCTTCTTTTTTTAAGGCACGTAAAGTTTTGTCGAGCTTGACAACCTCATCAACAAGTGGCAATTTATGGTCTTGAAACTTTCTTTTAATGTTTTCTTTTACTAATTCAGGATTATTTCTTAAAATATTTATGTCTATCATTTATTTGAGCTCCTTTGTTAGTTAAGTTTATAATATTAATATAACAAAGTCAAACAAAATAAAGATGTTTTATATGATTTTTGTATTTATTGTGATTATTATGATATAAAACACACAACATGTGGTATATAAAATCTTTTGCAATATTTTTTTAAATATTGTATAATTTTTGTATGAAAAAACTTAACTATTTTGAAAAACGTGATGTAATAAATCAAAAAAAAATTGGCGCCATAACTTCCAACCTGCCAGAATTTGTTTATGATTTTTTTATTGGGATCGAAAATAATTCATCGTCACTTACTCGAAGAAATTACGCCATGGATTTAAATATATTCTTTGATTTCTTACAAGAAATTTTACATAAAAATAAAACAGAAATCACTTTATCAGATTTAGACAATTTAAAATCAACTCAAATTGAGCAATATTTGTCTTTTCTCTCCTTTTATGAAACAGACGGAAAAGTCAATCGAAACGGAGAAAGAGGAAAAGCAAGAAAATTGGCAACTGTTAGAAGCTTTTTTAAATACCTATTTGACCACGATTTAATCTCATCAAATGTTGCAAGCAAAGTGCCAACTCCAAAACTTCACAGTAAAGAAATCATTAGGCTCGAACGAGACGAAATAACTAGATTGATGGATGCGGTTTCATCAAACAACACATTTTCAAAACGTCAAAAAGCATATAATAAAAACACTTTTGAACGCGACAACGCAATAGTGACGCTTTTCTTGGGCACTGGCATTCGTATATCCGAATGTGTTGGACTTAATGTAGAGGATTTTGACTTTTCACAAAACGCATTTAAGGTCACCAGAAAAGGTGGAAATCAAACGGTTTTATATTTTTCAAACGAAGTGGCCGATGCCTTAAAATCATGGTTAAAAAAGAGAGAAAAACTTGGGCTTGATGATGAAAATGCTATGTTTATATCATTGCAAAAAAAGAGAATTTCAGTGAGAGCCGTCGAAGATTTAGTAAAAAAATTTGCAAAAGAAGCCACTCCTCTTAAAAAGATCTCCCCTCATAAATTGAGAAGCACATTTGGAACAAACCTGTATAGAGAAACTAATGATATTTATATAGTCGCAGACGTTCTCGGCCATAAAGACGTGAACACAACCAAAAAACATTATGCCGCAATAAGTGAGGATATGAGAAAATCAGTTGCAAGTAAAGTGAAAATCAACTCATCAAAAGACTAACTTAATTTTCATTTAGCACCATCCAATCACTGTATATGCCATAGCCTTTGGTTGGATCAGCAGTGAATACGTGCGTTACAGCTCCAACCAGCTTACCGTTTTGCAATATTGGAGAACCACTCATCCCCTGCACAATACCCCCTGTCAGCTCTATCAATCGTTTGTCTTTTACTCTAAAAACTATGCTTTTATCATCGGCTTTTGATTGATAGGAAGCTTTTATTATTTCAATTTCATATTCTTCTCTTATGCCACTTATACTTGAAACTATCGTTGCCTTCCCTGGACTAACCGACAACCTTCCACCTATTTTTGATGAAAGATTTTCATCAATTAAATTTTCTCCATCAGTCAATTTGCCAAAAACTCCAAATCGCGTGTTTTTCTCTAACTCACCTTTTATCTTATCATTTTTTGAGAACATACAACGCAATTGTCCTGGATCGTTTGTCTCCCCCTTATCTATTCCAACGAGCTTGCATAAATAGACGTTGCCTTCTCCAACAGGAATACTGTTTTCGCTTTCTGTTATCGCATGTCCAAGAGCGCCAAATTTTTGTGTTTCTTTGTTGACATAAGTCAATGTGCCTATACCAGAAACATCATCTTTTACCCATAATCCTAATTTGTATTTGCCTGTTGTTTTGTCAATTACCCCACGTATTTTAGCTGTATGGATTGCATTTTTTCGAAGAAAAGTTATATCGAACCATTCTTCATCGCTTTGCTCAACATATTTGCTAAGCTCATCCAAAGATTTTATCTCATTACCATTTATCTTTATTATTATATCCCCTTCTTTAAATTTTTCACTTTTTTCAGTTTCGACAAAGCCCTCTTCAGTATCAACCATTTTTTCATTTATTACTATTGCACCTTTTGCACTGATATTTATTCCTATTGGCACTCCACCTACAAACACCTCTTCTTCATCAGCGCACACAACGATTACCTTTCTGATAGGAATAAAACCAAACAATTTGAATGTTATGTAAC
>CALVOH010000043.1 GCA_944350225.1 uncultured Clostridia bacterium
AAAAGCAACATCGACCCTCATAAAATTCTCACCTGTTCGCAACAACGTCTTGTCAGTTTTAAAAGCTAGAACAAAATTAATGGCATCAAAAATCAAACTTTTCCCTGCACCTGTTTCGCCAAGAATAACATTCATCTTATCATCAAATTCGATTTCTTGTTTTTTAAAAAGTGCAAAATTATGTAATGTTAAACTCTTTAACATATCTTCACCCTTACCCCAACATGTCTGAAAGTGTCGCTACCGAATCAGATGCAAAACTAGCCGAAGGAAAAATGAGCATAACTGTGTCATCACCGTTTACAGCGCCAACAAGTTCATTCAAATTTAACTTGTCAACAAAACTACAAACGCTCGAACCCAGCCCTTTTAAAGTTTTTATAACTACTATGTTTAAAACAGATTTAACCGAAATAACTGCCTCACGAAAAATCGAAACAAATTTGTTTGAAATTTGCTGTTCGTCAGAGCCAACTATTGCATATTTGTAACGACCGGAGTTGGTCAAAATTTTTGTCAAACCAAGCTCTTTTATATCACGTGATATAGTTGCTTGCGTTATATCAAAATTCGCGTTTTTTAATTCCCTAGCAAGTTCATCTTGTGTTTCTATCTCTTTAACAGAGATCAATTCTAGGATTTTTGATTGTCTTGCACTTCGTGCCATATCCTTCCTCCAAATCGCTATATGCCTTTATTTTAAAGGTGAATAGGCCTTATGTATATTTATGAATTTATAATTATAAGCCTATTTTTAATTATTATACATCACAATTTATAAATATGCAAGTGTTTTTTGTATATTTATTCAGCGATTTTTTATAACAATTTTATAAAATGTAAATTTATAAATTTCAAATTTATATTTATAAGTTGTTATACATTTAACAAATTTACAAAATTTTAAACTCCCCTGCACCTTAAATCCAAACAACGCGCGCAAGTCTTTGCGCAAAAACTTTGCGCAAAAAAAACCTGCCACATAAATGGCAGGTTTAAAAATTTTTATTAGCAAAAATTTTGCTTGCGCGCTAATCGTTTGCTTTTATATGAATGATCTCTTCACTCTCCAAAGCTTCATCTATCAATTTTTGTAAATCGAGTTTTTTCTCCTCATTTTCAGCTTGAAACAATTTTGGTTTTATCACGGGATTTTTAGGTAAAAACACAGTGCAACAATCCTCATAAGGAAGAATAGAAGTTTCGAATGTGTCAATATTTTTTGCGACTAAAATGATATCTTCTTTATCCATTCCAATACATGGCCTAAAGATTGGGGTCTTTTCTAAAACGTTTTCAGTAACAGTCATGCTTTGCATTGTTTGACTTGCAACCTGCCCTAAACTTTCACCTGTCACTATTGCGCCAAGTCCATCTCTTTGACATATCTTCTCGGCGATTCTCATCATTATTCTGCGCATAATCGTTATCATAAACTCTGGCAAACAATTTTTATGTATTGCTTCTTGAACTTTTGTAAATGAAACACAGTGCAACTTTATTTCATCATTATAATTGGTCAATTTTTTTGCCAACGCAATGACCTTTTGTTTTGCTTCTGGGCTAGTATATGGATAGCTATGAAAATGTAATGCTTCCAATTTCAATCCTCGCTTTGCCATTAAATAACCTGCCACCGGGCTATCTATTCCTCCCGAAAGCAACAGCAATGCTTTGCCTGACGTCCCCAACGGGAGTCCTCCTTGACAACGTATCACTCTTTCGTAAACATATGCCTTTCCATTCGCGCGGATATCCACCATAATTTTCTGCTCTGGAGTGTAAAGATCCACTCGCACATCATTATTATTTTTAAGGATAATCTCACCGAGCTTGGACGCTAAAATCATGGATTTTATAGGAAATCTTTTATCACCCCTGTTCACTTCAACCTTAAATGTATCCTCAACTAATTTGATATTTCTAAAATAATCACATATATCCTTTTCATTCGCTTCTATTTCGTCAGCGACACTTAAACTGTGAAGACCAAACACCGTTTTCAGTTTTTCGACCATTCTTTCTGTGTCATCAAATTCAGTTATCATCAACCTGCCTTGCGTTTTTGACAGTTTAAATTTTTCTCCATCCAATTTCTTTTTTATGTTATTAAAGAGCATCGTTTCGAAAATATGGCGATTTTCGCCCTTCAAAAACAGCTCGCCAAATCTTAAAAGAATTGCCTTCATTTCACCTTCTCCAATAGTTCTAAATAATTTTGTTTTACAATTTGCCCAGCCTCTTTTACATCATTTTCATCGATACTCGCATTAAAGCTCACACGCACCAACCCCTTTATTTTATTCAATGGATACCCCATACTTTCAAGCACATGATTTCCAGCTTTTTTTGATGAACAAGCACTTCCTCGCCCAACTACAACTTCTTTTTCTAACATTCTAACCAAAGTTTCCCCGTTTACTCCATTGCAAATGAAAGTTAATATGTAAGGGCTTTTTTTACAAGAACCCACATATTCTATGCCTTCACAATCAAGCTGTTTGACAAAGATGTTGTTTAATTTCTCAGCTTTCAACAAATTTGATTTGACGTCGGTTTCTTCTGCTGCCACAAGCATAGCCATTATCCCAGGAACATTTTCCGTTCCAGACCTCTTATCAAATTCTTGCCCACCACCATATATCATATTTTTTAGAATTGCCTTGTTTTTCACATACAATGCGCCAATCCCCTTTGGCCCGTGAAACTTATGCGCACTAATCGAAAACAAATCAACATCTAATTCAGCCGATTTAAAAGGAGTTTTGCAAAATGCTTGCACGCCATCAACATGTATAAGTGCTCTCGGTGCACACTCTTTTACGATTTTAGACAAGGAAGCGATATCATTTATTGCGCCAGAAACACTGTTTACAAACATACAACTAACAAATCTCGTTTTAGAATCAACGAGATTTTTTAAAGCAGACAAATCAACATCGCCATCCTTTGTCAATGGAATAAACTTAACATTTTTACCTTCACTTTGTAAAGCTTTTGCGACATTTAAAACACTAGCGTGTTCACCTGCGGAAAAAATATAGTTCCAATCTCCATCCCTCACGCTTCCTCGTATAGCCAAATTGTTGGATTCAGTCGCGCCACTTGTAAATATTATATCTCCCGTCTTTGCACCAAGCATTTTCTTTAATCTTTCTCTCGCTCCTGCTAGTGCTTGAGCCACTTCAAAGGCCTGATTATAACTTGCAGACGGATTAAAATAATTAGAACTCGCCCAATAGAGCAGTTCCTTTCCAGCTTTATCGCTTAATTTTGTAGTTGCTGCATTATCAAGATAAATCATCTTAAACTTGCTCCATACCTAAATTTCAAAGCTTTTAAAACTTTTGCTATCGTTTCAGTTACTTCTTCATCGGTCAATGTTTTATCTTCATTTGCAAGTCTTATATTATAAGCCATCGATTTTAATCCATCACCTAACGTTTTGTTTCGATAAACGTCAAACAATTTAACATCATAAAAAATCTTTCCACAAGCAGATCTTATTGCGCTTTCCAAGTCAGCATTTGATATTTCTTCTTTAACAACTATCGCCAAATCCCTATCTACAATAGGAAATTTTGGCACTTGTTTAATTACAAATTTCTTTTCAGGTAGGGTTAATAATTTGTCAAGATCAATCTCTGCAAACATACTTGTTTTTGGAATATTGTAGTTTTTTGCAACAGTTGGATGAACTTGCCCAAAAGAGGCATAAATTTCGCCGTTATCATCTACCACATCAGCAGACACGCCAGGATGTAAAAACGGTTCTTTTGATCTCACCAACTTGTAAGAAAGCCCTGTTTCTGTAATAGCGTTTTCAACACACGCTTTAAACTCTGCAAAGGTGATATCATATGCACCCATACTGATTTTGTTTGTTTCTATAGGAAGTTCAGTAAGCGGCAACGCATTTGGATGAAACGTTTTTCCTGATTCAAACAATCTCACCTCTTTGTTTCCAACACTAAAATTATAGGCGAGCGAACTCAACATCGAATGAGCTAGCGATGTTCTCATACAAGAAAGTTCTTCACCGATAGGGTTTGCTATTTTAATCATAAAACGTCTATTGTCAGTAAGCATAAGTTTGGTAACCGAATCTGGTGGAATAAAAGAATAATTCATCGCTTCAAAAAAGCCCGAATATTTTAATGCTTCTTTTATTTTTCGTTCAAGTAATACTTTTTTACTATAATCCCCTTGCGTTAGTTTCCATCCCAAATAAGCTTCTCTTGCTTCTCCACGGTCGTAAACATCATAACCATATATTCTTATAACTTCCTCAGCAATATCATATTCATTTTCCAAATCTTCACGGAAATCAGGCACATTCACGATCATAGTATCACTTTCAAGTTTTGTTGGAATCTGCAAAGAATTCAAAATGGTTACCATGTCATTAACAGAAATATTTGTTCCCAAAATTGCATTTATATTTTTTGCCTTAGCCTTGATAACCCTCAACTCGCAAGTGCCTCTATTTTTATCAACAATACCTTGGCAGATATCCCCAACGCCCAAACTATAAGCCAAATTCAAAAACCTTTTTAGTCCATCTTCTGCGCTATGAAAATAAACGCCTTTTGAGTATCTAGCAGAAGAGTCTGTCCTTACACCAATCTTTTTGCTTGTAAGACGAATAGCTTTCAAATCGAACACGGCAGATTCTATCACAGCATCACGAGTTTCATTAGATATGCAAGAATTTGTTCCCCCGATTACACCAGCAATAACCATCGGCTTTTTAGAATCAGCAATAACCAAATCGGAAGAATCTAAAACATAAGTATTGTGGTTTAAAACTGCAAGCTTCTCTCCGCGAACCGCATCTCTAACTACGATCTTTCTGCCTTCAATAAAACTTTGATCGAATGCATGCATAGGTTGTCCCATTTCAACCAAAACATAGTTTGTCAAATCAACAATAGTGTTGATTGGCTTTATACCAACGGCAAAAAGTCGTTGCCTAATTTTTAATGGAGATCTTTCAATCTTAACATTTTTTAAAACGGCCGCCATATATCGAGAACATTTTTCCGATTTTAGTTCAACGGACATATCGTTTTTGATTGAAGACTCTTTATAGGACAAATTAGGCTTTTTAAATTTAGCACCTGTCACAGCGCAAACTTCACGCGCCAATCCTATAACGCTCATGCAGTCAGGTCTGTTTGGCGTAATACCAACGTCAAAAACAACATCATCGAGCCCCAGTGCCACATCAATGTCTTGACCAATTATAAAATCGTCAGGCAATATTAGAATACCATTAATTGATGCACCCGGCATAAAATTGTCGTCGATTCCAAGTTCTTCGCCGGAACAAAACATACCATCTGAATCAACCCCTCGAAGTTTTGATTTTGCTATTTTGACTCCGTTTACCAAATCAGCCCCTTCCAATGACACCGGTACAACAGCACCTTGAAAAATATTGGTAGCAGAGGTGATTATTTGAACAATTTGCTTGCCAATATCCACTTGACAAACTTGCAACTTGTCAGCATTAGGATGTTTTTCAATTTTTAAAATTTTCCCAACGACAACATGATGAAGATGCTCGTTAAGATAAATTATCTCCTCAACTTCCATTCCTGCATTTGTGAGCTTGCTTGCGAGCATCTCTGCAGGCATATCTATATCTACAAAATCTTTCAGCCATTTATAAGTTACTTTCATTTTCTCTCCTTTTCTAAAACTATTATGTTATTAAAACATAACATAATACTTATTTTATCTGCTTTAAAAATCTAATATCATTCCTAAACATATTTCTCAAATCTGTTATGCCATCAAAAACCATAGCAAATCTATCGACACCAAAACCAAATGCAAAACCGCGGTATTTTTTGCTGTCAATACCTGACATTTCTAGCACCTTTGGATTAACTATTCCTGCGCCCAATAGTTCCAAATAGCCCGTTCCCTTGCAAATTTTACATCCTTTCCCATTGCATGTTGGACAGCTTACATCAACCTCAACACTCGGTTCAGTAAATGGGAAAAAGCTAGGACGAAATCTAATTTTTGTTTCTTCTCCAAATATTTTTTTCATTATATCTGTTAGCATCGCCTTTAAATCCGACATAGAAACATTCTCATCAACGACGAGAGCTTCAAGCTGGTGAAATACAGGAGAATGAGTCGCATCGCTATCATTTCTATAAACACGACCTGGCGAGATGATTTTAAATGGTGGTTTAATTTTTTCCATACTTCTTACCTGCACGGATGAAGTTTGAGATCTCAACAAAATATTATCCGTAATGAAGAATGTGTCTTGCATATCTCTTGACGGATGATTTTTAGGAATATTAAGACCTTCAAAATTGTAGTAATCCAACTCAATTTCAGGGCCTTCAACGACCTTGAACCCCATTGCAACACAAATATCTATCATCTTGTTAAACATTCTAGTAGTAGGATGAAGAGCACCTTTTTCATGATTTTTTCCCGGTTCAGTAATATCGAGTGCACTCTTTGCCAACTCTTTTTCTAGTTCGAGCCTGTTGAAATTTTCTTCTTTTTCTGCATAAGCATTTTCAATTTTTTCGCGGACATCATTGATAAGTGCTCCTATTTTGGGTCTATCCTCTGGTGCAACATCTCTCATGCCACGTAGTACGCTCGTCAGTTCACCTTGCTTGCCTAAAAATTTAACTTTAAAATCAGCAAGCTGATCTTTGTTGACAACCATATTAAGCTCGCCCTGCGCTCTATTTAAAATATCGAATAATTTTTCTCTCATCTTCTCTCCTTAAAAAAAATCTCCCACCCCAACATTAGGGCGAGAGAGAATTCCACGCGTTACCACCTAATTTCGACCTTACTAGGCCCTCATCTTGCGATGTCACGGTCGCTCCCGATCCAACCTACACACAATTAAGCTTCTGCCGGACAGCTAAAAGGTGAATTCGCTTTTTCACGTGATAGTTCAATCTCAGCAAACATGAACTTCTCTGGTTTCACGTTATAACAAAAGTTACTAGTCCTTTATAATCGCTTTTTATGTTTTTATTCTACAAATTTATTTAAATCTTGTCAAGCAATATGATATACTTTTTTTATGAAATCATATACGTTCAAATCATTAAAATCTTACACCAAATGTTATTATGCATTAAAAGACAAGGGCTTTTCAGAATCCCTCATATCGTTTTTGCGCAAAAAAGACGGCAGAATA
>CALVOH010000044.1 GCA_944350225.1 uncultured Clostridia bacterium
CATATTGACCGTTTTTGAAAGCGGTTTAGTGTTGATTGATTTTCTAAACACAAAATATCTTTGCCATGCAAACTCAGTAACAAAATTTAAAAGCATCATAAGTGCTGTCACCAAAGTTCCATGCCAACCTATGTTTTCAAGTTCATTTCCACCAAAAACAGAGATGGGTATAAATGCAACATAATATAAAAGCGTCCATGCCATCGCTATGTAAACGTTGTTTGCTGACTGAAAAGTAAATTTCCGATTGAATGTAAAGTTCCAAATAACTGACAAAATTATTGAAATAAGATAGCTTGGCCACCAATACCAATTAATAGCATGATACAAAATTTCAAATGAAGCAATTTGAATTACACCTGCTGATATTGAAAAACCAACAAATTTTAAAATGCGAAAAATTTCTGCTTTGTCAATTTTTTTAGTTTTTTTGGTTTGCTCTTGTTTTTTAATCTCTTTTTCCATGGAAATGATTATAGCATATTAGCAAGCAAGAAAAAAATAATTTTTAAGGTTTTGCAAATTTTGTGCCTTCTGCTATTTTAATTATGTATGTTTGAATCGCGCTATCTTGCGTCCAACTCACTTTTACTTCCAACGTGTCAGCATCTTCATTTACGATTGGTTTTAAAATAAAATAGTTTTGCACTTTATCATACACTTTGCTCATAAAACTGCCCGATGTATATTGCACACCTTGAAAATCTAATTTCGCTTTTGAGTAATCTTTTATCTCATCGGGAGCGTATATTTTTATTCCTATTCTGTTGCCTGATTGCAATCCTAATTCCTCGTCACCAAGATAATATGACACGACTTCTTCTTCACCTCCAAGCGTGGCTGTGTGTGATTGCCTGTCATAAACAAAGCTTAAATCTCCTCCCGTCATCGCTGGGTCTCGCACTACATCACCATACGTTAACTGTTTTCCGCATCCATAAAATGACGAGATCACAAACATTAATAAAATTGTGAAAATTAACACTTTCCTTTTCATTTTGCCTCCTAAATTTAGTTTGGCTAACTGAAAAAAAATAATTCTTTTGTAAACAACTCTGCGCGCAAAAGCCACGAAAAGTGGCTTGCATTTTGCATACACAAAATGCAAAAATCTCGTGTAAAACACGAGCTTTATTTGCGCGCAATAGTCTCACCGAATATCACATAACAATCATATCATTTACTTCTCTTCATTATTCAATTTTAATTGTGCTTTTAAAACATCTGAACGTTTTACTTTGTATTTTGAAAACAACAAAATCGCAAAAGCAAGTGCTATGGCGCACCCACAAAATACTATCGTTCCAAGTCCGTTTTGAACACTTATGGCTTGGATAGGCTCGGAAGGATCAAACTTGATTGCATCGAGCAAAATTCCAATAAAAAGCATTGAGATTGAATTTGATAGATTGTAAGTGAATGAATAATATCCTAAATAAGCGCCCGATTTATTCACCCCCGAATTATATTGTTCTAAAGTCACAACATCAGCATACATAGAAATCGGCAAGGAATACATAGCACCTAACCCAAAACCACAAACAACTATACAACATAGAACAAATATAAAAAGTGATTCAATAGGGATATACTGCCTAAATAAGAAGGAAATTAACGTCAAACCAATTCCCAGCAAAAGAAGAGAAAGCGCTGAAATCAAAGCTCCTTTTTTGTCAATTCTTTTTGCAAGTCCCACCCAGATAGGTTGAGACAAAATCGCCCCTCCAAACAAAGCAATCAGCAACACCGAAATTTTTGCAGTTGAAAAATGATAACAATAAGTAAAAAGATGCATACCAACCGAAGTCAAAAAAGACGAAGCGATTTGTGCCACCGAATAACCTAAAATTAAGCAAGCAAAACTATTTTTTTTAAAAATATCGATATAACCAACTATCAAATTTTTTATTGCATGTTTATCTTTTTTAGGTGATTGACCATATTTTACGGAAGTTCGAACGCGTTTTAAATTACCAAAAACAGCTATCAACCCAAAGAATATCACTAACGCACCATTTAACAGTGCTATTGTAACAAATCCACCCTGACTTGCATCTGCAGCATCTTTTCCAAGAGTCAAAGAAGGCATCAACCAAAACATTAATAAGCTAGGGGCAATCATGCCAATAACGTTGAAAAAAGTTTTATAAGATTGAATTTTGCTTTGTTCGTTATAATCTGGCGCTATATCAAGAGCCAAAGCCGAAAATGGCGTTGACCAAAATGTATTCGCCGTTTCTAAAAGTAACAAAAACATCAATAACCATGAGAACATACCAAATTGACTTGTTTTAGGCATACTCCAAAGTGCAAGATTGCAAATTGCGATGACAAAAACAGCAAAGATCATATATTTTAATCTTTTGCCAAAAAAACCAGGTCGCGTTCTGTCTGAAATATATCCCACCAACGGATCACTAACTCCGTCCCACAAAGATGCAATTCCTATTGCAAGACCAACAAGGGTGCCAGAAAGCCCCATAATAGAGGTGCAAAAAAACATCAAATATGAACTCATCGTTTGTGATAAAGAATTATATCCTAAACCGCCCATACCATAAAATAATTTATTTTTAAAAGGTAGGAAGTTGTCCTTTTTTTTCACAAATCTATATATATGCTTCACTATCTAAAAAAAGGACAGAGCCAAACAAAATTAAACCTAATCTTTTGAGTCTTGTTTACTTTGACTTTCCAATTGCATTTTTAACTCTTTACGAGAGATTTTTGGTTTGTCGGTTCTCTTAGAACGGAATATACGCTGCGCAATTTCAAACCTACTTTCTTTATATAAAAATAATTCTTTGCATTTTCTTTCTATTGCACTGAGCACTTCCTCGGATTCTTTTTCGAAACGTTGCTCATCTGGAAGTGACAATGTCGCACCAAGCCTCTTTTCTCTTCTGCCAGACTGCATATCCTTGTAAGTAATCTTCTCGAGCGCTAATGCGCCCTTCATACCTGAACCACTAATAAGTTTATATAAATCTGCTTTAATTTTTATTTCAAAAATAGGTACAGTTTGTTTGACCACCTCAACCAAATCAATAGTAAATATGTTTGAAAAAGCATTATTGATGGCAGAAGCTATTTGGATAGGATAATCTTTTGGAGTTTCTCTTCCACCACACTCAGCGTTGTAAAACTTACGACTAGGCTTACGCAATTCTGTCGGTAAATATGAAATTTTTTTAACTTTAAAAAAAGACTTCCCTTCGCGATATTCTTTGCTGAGAACAATTCCAGCATTCGAAAGCAGATTGGTAGGCGTGTCATAGATTATTTCAACCGATTTCACGCGTTTGCCAAAATATATTCTATAATATGTCAACTCATCATCAAGCTTATAAATAACGTTTTGAAAATTATCCCTTAACATATCATAGTGATATTTAATCATACCATTTTCTGTTGTTTCCATATTTACTCCTAAACAGTTTCTACCTTTAATGAAAGTTTAACACGTTTTAATAAAAAAATGCAAATGTTTGAAAGCACAAACTGTTGGTTATAATTTACAAAGGAGGTAAAATATATGGAATTTTGTAACAGTAAAACAAGAGAAAATTTAGCAAGAGCGTTTGCCGCGGAGTGCCAAGATGGAGCAAGATATCAATTTATCGCAAAAGATGCTAAAAAAAATCAAATGAATTACATTTCCACAATTTTAAAAATGCTTGCAAAAAACGAAATGGCTCATGCAAAAATGTTTTACCAGCACATGATTGAAAATCTGCCAAAATCATCTAATGGAAACGTAAACATCGAAGCTGGTTTTCCTTTTAAGCAGTCTGAAATCTGTTCTTCGCTTGCAACAGCATCACAAATAGAAGAATCTGAGGGAGAAAACATCTATCCTTCATTTGCTAAAATTGCAAAAGACGAAGGTTTCCCAGAAATTGCAAAAACGTTTTTACAAGTCGCCGAGGTTGAAAAAGTCCATTCACAAAAATTGGATTTTTTGGCACAAATGTATAAGAAAAATTCTCTTTACAAATCGTCAACACCAAAGCAATACGAATGTTCAAATTGTGGCTACAGGCAAACAAAAAAGGAGGCTTGGAAAATTTGCCCCCTTTGTCAGTATCCACAAGGCTATGTCGTCATCGACTTCCCACAAAATTAAAAAAACCGCATCTGCGGTTTTTTTTTAATTAAAAATAGCTTTAAAACTGTTTCCGAATTTGAATGCTGGAACTTTTGCAGCAGCGATTTTAACCTTTTGTTTTGTCATAGGATTGATACCTGTGCGTGCTGGTTTCTTTTTAATTTCATAAGTGCCAAATCCAGCAATAGCAATCTTGTCTCCTTTTTTCAATGCGTCAACAACTGTTGCAACCATAGCTTCAAAAGCAATTCCTGCATCCTTTTGAGTGAAATTTGCTTTTTCAGCAAAAGCTTTGATAAATTCAGATTTGTTCATAAATTTTCTCCCTTTTTTAATTTTGCATCCTTATGCTAGTAGAATTTTAGCATATATCGACATTTTAGCAAAACGATTTTGCATGTTTTGTAAGAAAATAAAGCAATTTTTGTTTATCTAGCAAACACGTTTTCCATCTCTTTCCAATAATATTGACATATTGAAGAAGTTTTAATCCATATAAGTTGTGTGTCTGTGGCTAATTGGGCATCTTTTAAGATTATTTCTGCCACACCTTCTATATCGTCAAAGCTCGCAACACCACGAACACGACTATCAGAGGAATGCGCCCGATTGTCACCCAAATAAAACACTGAATTTTCTGGAACTTTGTAATACCACGTGTCGCCTATCTTTACAACGTTTTCATCTTTTTCTTTTAAAAAAGTTTGATAAAACATTTGCTCGTATTCAACTTTAACTGGTTGAAGGTTATTTAAAGTCCATTCCGTAACTGAGTTCATCTGCGACCATTCTTCATAACTTTTTATATAATCTTCATCAAGCCTTGTTGGTGCCAACTCTCCTTCTCTCTGAATGTAAACATGAAAATAGCCATCTTCTCCATCACCGTTCGCCTTTTTTATTGTTACAAGATCTCCCTCCAATGCTATTGCTCTTTTAATCAATGAAATCTTACTTATACCATCTTCACCAAGTTGCGTAGATGAAATAGTAATTATGTCAAAATGCTCTGGTGTGTCATTGTTGTTGACATAAACCCAATCAAAGCAGTCATTTGAGCTTGTAGCACTTGAATTCAAAGTGTTTTGCATGCTTATTCCATCTACACTTGAAAGCGTATGGGTGGAAATAAAGTAAAAATACCAAATCATGTAAGAAGCAAAAAGCAAAAAATAAAATAGAAATATCCAGAAAATCACTTTTGGATATTTTCTTACGCTTCTCTCTATGAATTCCTCTCCTTTAATATCTCTTCTAGACTTCGTGCCGAACATCTCTCTCCTTTTTTGAAAATCTGCACCCGCAGTAATTTTGTCTGTAAAGCCCAAACTGTTTTGAAAGCTGAATGCTTTTTAAATAGCCATCTTTCTTTTTAAAGTTTTCAGGTAAAAATTCTATTTCTTCTTTTTTAGAAATTTCCGTTCCAACTTCATTAATGAGTAATGTGTTCTTATATGGACTTACAGAAAGCGTTGTAGCAAACAGGTCAAATCCTAGCTCTTTGGCCACTTGAGCCGTTTTGTTTAAGCGAATTTCAAAACAAAGTTTACAACGGCTCCCACCCTCTTTTTCGTTTTCTAGTCCTTTTGCAAGTTTTAAAAACCCTTCCTCATCATAGTCACCTTCAACAACTTCGACTCCTTTGAGTTTAGCATATCTCTTCTGTTCGTCCAAACGTTTTTGATATTCTTCAAATGGAAAAATGTTTGGATTAAAGTAGAAAATTGTCAAATCGTATTTTCCTATAAGCTCTTCAATAACATGTGTAGAACAAGGCCCACAACAAGAATGTAACAACAGCTTTTTCATTTTAGTGCCCTCACAAACCCAACCAAATCTGATAGTGAAACGTTTTCTTTTTTTATTTTTTCATAACTTGGTTCAAATTTTTCTATTGTAGACACAAAACTGTAAAGTTTGTCATCTAGTTGAAAAAACATCTGTGCGAAGAAGCTTTCTTTTCCTATAATATATAATGAAGCAGTCTTTTCTCCTATCTTTATATTAAACTTTTTCTTTAACTCAAGATTTGAAGTAATATTCTTGTAGTCTTTAATCATTTTGTCATAAACAGACAATTCTTCTTTTGCCAAAAAAACAGAGATAATTGTTTTGTTTGGCGAGAGCAAATTAAAAACAAATTGCAAGTTTTGATCGTTTGAAAGATCGTATTTTTCTTGCAACCTTATGTAACCTTTAGGAATTTTCATCGCTATTTTCGACATGCAAGAATTTTAACAAATTTAGTAAAAAAAGTCAATACGATTACAAATATTCTACTGCATACATCATCACATCGTTAACAGATCTTTCAGTCAACGAATAGAGCAAGACCTTGCCATCTCTACGATAATTAACAAGCCCTTGGTCCTTTAAAATTTTAAGTTGATGAGAAACCGTCGTTTGATTGATTCCCAACAACGTCGAAATATCCCCAACACACATATCACAAATCGAAAGGCACGAAATAATTTTAAGCCGTGTAAAGTCGGAAAAATTTTGAAAATAATCAGCAAGACGCGAAACCTCAGCATCGCTTGGCAAAAAATTTAATATGTCGCTTTTGCGACGCTCCGAAAGCAGCAAGTATT
>CALVOH010000045.1 GCA_944350225.1 uncultured Clostridia bacterium
TTTTCTTTTTCTTTCTGCTCTTTTTCTTGTTTTTGCATAATCTTGATTATTTCATCGGCTTTCTTGCCATCCATAATCATATCAACTTCTGCTGTGTAAATAGTTTCGCGTTCAAGTAGCAACTTTGCCATCTCATCAAGTTTATCACGATTTGCCAAAAGTATTTTTTTAGCACGAGCATAATTTTCAGCCAAGATTGACTTCACCTCTTCATCAGCCTGTGCAGCAAGTTTTTCTGAAAAATCATTTTTCATTTGATAATCTCTTCCAACAAAAATCTCTTGTTGTGAAGAAAGTGACAAAAATCCCAATGTTTTGCTCATCCCCCAATCAAACACCATTTTATGCGCTATTTTTGATGCGTGTTGTATGTCACTCGAAGCACCTGTAGTGATATCTTTGAACACCAATTCCTCTGCTATCCTGCCACCCATGCTCATTGCAATGTCATCCATAAGTTTTGAATAGAACACAAAGCTGTCGTCGTCATCAGGTCTCTGCATAGTATATCCACCAGCCATGCCTCTTGGAATAATAGAAACTTCTTGAACATTGTCGCAATTTTTTAATAACTTACCAAGAATTGCATGCCCTGATTCGTGATAAGCCGTGATATTCCTATCCTTTTCTGTAACGAGTCTGCTCTTTTTCTGCGGACCCATAAGCACCTTGTTAATACCTTCTGTGATATCTTTCATGTGTATTGATGGCCTGTTTGCCCTTGCCGCCAAAATCGCAGCTTCATTAAGCATATTTTCAATATCTGCACCTGTAAAACCAGTGGTTATTCTTGCAAGCGTTTTAAAATCGACAGATTCGTCAAGTGGTTTATTGCGAGCATGTATGCGCAATATTCCTTCTCTACCCTTTACATCTGGGATGTTCACATAGATCTGTCTGTCAAATCTTCCTGGGCGCATAAGTGCTGGATCAAGAACATCGCTTCTGTTTGTAGCAGCCAAAACTATTATCCCTTCGTTAGGCTCAAATCCGTCCATTTCAACTAAAAGCTGATTTAAAGTTTGCTCGCGTTCGTCATTTCCTCCGCCAAGTCCTGCACCTCTTTGTCTGCCCACTGCATCTATTTCATCAATAAACACGATACATGGTTTGTTTTTCTTCGCTTGATCAAACAGATCACGAACACGCGATGCACCAACACCAACAAACATCTCAACAAAATCCGAACCAGAGATAGAGATGAATGGCACATTACTTTCACCAGCGACAGCTCTGGCAAGTAAAGTCTTACCTGTTCCAGGATTGCCTACAAGTAAAATACCTTTTGGAATACGTGCTCCCAAATCTGTAAATTTCTTTGGATTCTTTAAAAATTCAACTATCTCTTCCAATTCTGCTTTTTCTTCATCAGCGCCAGCTATATCTGAAAATCTGACTTTTGTTGAAGCATATGCTTTTGCTCTTGTTTTACCAAATCCAAGTGCTCCCTTATTTGAATTAGCCATCATTCTGTAAAGCACCCAAACCATGATGAAACCAAACACAATTATTAAGAGTGTTGGCAAAAAGCTCAAAAACCAGTTGTCACTAGGACGATTTGTGTCATAAGAAATAACTACTTCCACACCATTGGTCGCATTTTCCTCATTCATAGCATCAATTTTTTCAATTATTCTATTGATGTCAGTTGATGATGAATATTCAAAATAATAATCAGAATTTGTTGGGAAAGAATCAGCGTTTTTGCTGTCAGCCACTAAAATATAACCCGTGCCGTCATAATAGTAAAGCTCTGCCATCTGCAAGTTTCTTTCACCGGTTTGTTCGTCGTTATATGTCCCTGCAATGAATGAATCAACATCACTTAATTCAATCCTTTTGCCTGGGTTTGATGTGTCAATAAACAAAAAGCACAGTAATAAAACCACTACTAATGTGAGAACCAAATATGATATTTTGAATCCCCCTTTTTTCTCTTCCAAGTTAACCTCCATAATGTTAGATAATATTATATTAATACTATCGTTAGTTAGTTTAACATAATAAAAATTTTTTTCCAACTAATTTTAATACTAAACTATTATTAGACAGGGAACAAAGAAACTATGACCTTAAACACAACATTTTCTAAAAACTCTTCAGGTTCTATATCTTTGGTTTGCAAAAATTCTTTTGTTTGTTTTCGGTTTGCTTTATAAAATTTTTCATAAACTCCAAGAGTGTCACATTTTTGAGTGGATAAAAATTCTATAGAGTTGTTAATTTCATTTTTAACCTTTTTTTCAATAAATTGTCGCACTCTTTCACTTATATATGCAGTTTCTTTGCTTTGCAACATATCTTCCTTTGATGCATCTGCTTCCAAAAGCGACACAAACAATTTTATATTCGCCGTGTAAACAGGAATATCATTTTCAAACTCAAATCTCTCTAAAATTTGTTGATTTTGGACTTTGTAAATTAGTTTGGCATTTTCAAACTTTTCGTCTGTTACATTTTCTAGCGCAATAACTTCGCCTGTTGTAGCACTATTGAGCCAATTAAGTCCTCGAAGAAGTTCTTTGGTTAAATGCGCTTGCATTTTGCCATTTTTAATTAGCAAGCTACTCCCATCATTTATTATTTGAATTTGTTTTGAGTTGCTGTTTGGTTGCTGTTCACTTGTTTGCTCATTTTTAGACGTAGAATTCTGCGTTTCACTCGCGTTTTTACTCTGCTGTTCCTCACTAGAATTTTCACCCCCTGAGTTTTGGTTGTTTTGGCCCTCCTGATCTCCAAATCCTACAACCTTTTCAGCATTTTCAATAGGAATTCCATTAATATCCCCCTCAGTTATAACCAAATGACCTAAAACCGATGATTTAACAGGAGAATAATATCCTTCATAGAATGAATTAATGGTTGTGTATTTCCAAAGGGCATAATTTGATGTGTAAAATAATAAGTCTTCTAAATTAATATCAGACTCTTTGTCAAGCTCTTGAATGAACTCCAAAAATTGTTTGCTTGTAACGTTGGTAGAGATTAACACACAACTTTGTGGCAACGATGCGACTCTACCAAGATAATCAAGTGAAGATGCTATGTCATCTTCCAACAATTTTTCACTGACAATTGCTGTATGAGTGTGAAAAAGCGAGATGTTTTTTCCTATCTGCAAACTTGCATTTTCAAATGCTTCACTGATTGATGGAGCAGAGCTTGAAAAAACCTCATACTGCTCGGAATAGCTTTGATTTGGATGAGACAAAAATGTCATAAGGGTAACCTCATACCCCTGATCATTTTTATCTAATCCAACTGCTGTAACAATAGCATTCACTGCGCTTTCAGAAGGAGTTATGATTGCAGTAGGGAAAAAACAAAACAAAATTAATACAAGAGATAATAACATAGGAGTTCTTTTTATGCTATCCTTTATTTTTTTCATGTTTTCCTCCTATGGTAAAAAGCAGACACAAAATGGGTAAAATATACTGTAATATAATAGCAAAAAAAGGCATAACTAACGTCCCAAAATATGTAATTCTAAGATAATCAATGCTGGAAATAAATATTAACGTCAAAAAAAGCAAATCAAAAGTAATCAGCCCATAGACTTTATTAAGTGGTGGAAATAATTTAATAAAGCAATCACAAAACACATAAAGTGCAATACTGATTTGAAAAAGCGACAAAAACATGACTGTTATTATTGCGACCATATCCAATCTACCAAGATCTGTAAATCTATAAGAAAATGTAATTATATCAGAAATCGCATTTTTATGAACAAATGAGGTATAGTTGAATATGCTATAAAACATCAAGTATAAAATCAAAATTAAAACCATCGTAGTCAGCACATATACTAAAATTTGTTTTTCTCCTTTTTTGTCAAGTTCTATTCTATCAATAAGCAAAAACAGCAACAAAATATCACCAAAACAAAAAATATAGCGAAAACCACTTTCCACAAACTTTAAAATATTTGTATCAAAAAAAATTGGAAATTGATTAAAGTTTGCTATTGAAAGAAGAAGACAAAAAACAAAACATATTATAATAAATGTAAAGAAAAATTCCATACATCTTGAAAGGGATCGCAAGCCCCTCATAACGCAAGAATTACAAACCAATAAAAAAACCAAAACAAAGATATAAAATCCCGCATTAAGATAAACTTGCACTCGAAAATACATATATGAAACGATATAAACTAATAAAATTTTATAAAACAAATAAAGCAATATCAAAAACAGTGATAATTTAGCTAAAAAAACTCCCATATTTTTTTTAATTATTTCATAAAAATTTGAATTAGGATATTTATGCTTTAATCTAAAAAAAATCAATAACAATAATATTTCGGCAATTAAAAGTAAAAACACAACAAACAAGCCATCCGCTTTTGCATACTCATAAAGCAAAGACGGTAAGACTAATATTTTGTTTGCAAACAATAAAACACATGCTATGACCGCTGTTTGTCTTGAAGATATCTTTTTCATTTTTGCCTCGTAAGATTTTTATTTTTAAAGGATTGTGGCCTTGTTTTCATGCCCTTAACATTAGTCATAAGCACAGCATCTTTTAAGTCTTGTTCTACCCTCGGAGCAAACGGTGCAAGATATGGAGCACCATATGAATCTATTGATGCCATATAAGTAATTAAATAAATCACCAACCCCACAATGCCAAGCATACCCAAAGAGCCTCCAACAAATAAAAATAAATATTGAAGTATTGTGAGTTGATATGCTTGCTCTGGGACTGTGTACAAAGCGATTTTTGCAAGTGCAACGATTATCACACCTGGTGGAGATATTAATCCCGCTTTTACACCGGTATCGCCCAAAATTAATGCCCCAACGATCGATGTCGCCAATCCAAGATAACTAGGCAAGCGAAGACTGACTTCGTATAATATTTGAAACAGCAAACTAATAAAAATCATTTCAAAAAATGGAGTAAAAGGCAATCCTTTTGTTGTGTTTGTGATAGTAACTAAAAATTTAATAGGCGTTACATTTGAATGAAAAATTCTTAATGAAAGATATGTTGCCGGCAAAAGCAACCCGATTAATATAGCTATTATTCGAACAATTCTAATAAATCCACCATAAATGTATGCATTATAATAATCATCACTAGATTGAATATCCTCCAAAAACACAAAAGGCAACGTCAAAACTATTGGAGAACCATCAACTATTATTGCAACTCTACCTTCTAGCATTTTTGAAGCAACAATATCAGGTTTTTCAATACTGCCGACTTGTTTAAATAAAGAATGTGGTCTTTTTTCTAAAAACTGTAAAACATACTGTGAATCAATAATGCCATCAATATCAATATCATTTAATCTATCAATAATTTCTTGGACTAATTTTTTATCGGCTATACCTTTTATGTAAGAAATTATAATTTTTGTTTGCGAATATCTGCCAACTTTTAATTGTTTTAAAACCAACGATTTTGTATAAAACCTTCGGCGTAAAAGCGTTATATTTGTTTTTATATCCTCAACAAATCCTTCCCTTGGCCCTTGAATAACAGCAGAGGTGGGTGGTTCAGCAGGCAAACGTGCGGGAAATTTTTGTAAATCTGCTGATAAAACTTTTTTTTCACCTTCGATTAATATTACTACCGAACCATTGAGAATATTTTCACATGCTTTATTGAAGTCTATCTTTTGTATATCACCCACTTTAACAAATTTTGATGCAAGATTATCAATGTCCATTTCTTCTACTGAATTGGAAATCGGCTTAAATATCGCTTCTAAAAACAATTGTTTATCTATCATGCTACGTAAAAAAATCATGCCAACCTTTTGAGAAGTAGCTGTTTTTACAATCCTAGTGGAAACGTCAACCGAATTATTAAGTTGTTTTTTTAAATCTTCTAATTTTTTTTCTATATTAAAAATCATACTACCTTCCATATAGGTAGTATGATAAAAACTTTTTTATTTTATGCTTTTATTGAAACTGAAATTGCCTGCCCATTAAAAAGATTATATTCGTCAGCAAGTGGTTTAACAAAATATTGATTATTTTGATTAAAATAAGCGCGTATATTCACACTTGCAATATAATATGACCCAGATTTAGAGCAATTTAAATCTCTTAAAATAAATTCATCACCATCTTTGTCAGTTAAAACAGCATTTTCAAAATACTCTTTGCCAATTATAGTAAGCTGAAACGTCTGCTGATTTAAACTACTTGAAACAAATTCAAATAATTCATGTTCGACTAAAAGTGTAATAATATTTGAAGACTCACTTTCTCGATAATTAACATTTGTTGAACAACTTGTAACGCTCACCGTTCTAGTCCCGCCATGTATTGTAGATAAATCAAATGTCAAAAGATCTGTAGTGACAGATATTATTTGGTCACCATAAGGATAATAAATAGTGTAAAATTCTGCTCCTCTCACAGCTTCCCAAGAGATTTGATTTCCCTCCAAACTCACATTAGGAGTTGAAAGTTTTAGTGAAAACGTATGCGATATAGCTTCACCATAATCACCAGTCAAAACCCCTCCACTGTCGATATAACAAACGGAAATATTGTAAGGTTGACCAACAGCTATATATCCT
>CALVOH010000046.1 GCA_944350225.1 uncultured Clostridia bacterium
AGAAAGATTTATAGATGCTTTTAATAGTATAGATTATTCGCTTCGTGTTCGTTATGGATTAAATCGTAGTATGGGGTTTTCTGATGTTGTAAGAAAATGTGTTAGTTTAAATTATATAGTAAGAAAATTTGAAGATGATCTTATTGATTATGGTAGGTTAAGAAACGCCATCGTACATCAAGGGAATAAAGATTTTGTTATTGCAGAACCTCATTTAAGAGTTGTGGAGCACATTGAAAAAATCAACAAACTTATCAACACACCGCCTAAGTGTATTGATATTTGTAGAAGGGATATTGTTTCTGTTGAAGCTTCGGCGTCGATGGAAAAGGTTATAAAACTTATGGCAAGTTCGAAATATTCTAATCTTCCCGTTTATAAGGACAAAAAAATAATTGGAATTGCGAATGGACAAAAAATTCTCGATGCTTTGGGCTCATATTTACTTTCTGGTGGTAAGAGCAAAACGTTTTTAGAAAATGTTCAAATAGAGGATATGCTTTCCAAAATCCAGTCGATTTATTACAAAGTCGCCTCTACTGATTTAACAATGGAAGAAGGATTAAACGAGTTTCATAATAATCCTAAATTGCTGGCAATTCTTCTCACAAAATCAGGTGGGCAAGATGAAGAGCCTTTGGGAATCGTAACAGGTGTCGATGCTATTGAAATGAACAAAGTGATTGATGCGTTTAATTAGTTGACAAATTATTTTTATTGTGTTAACATCTTATTGTTAAGTTAGTCTTAACATCAAAATTAAACAAAAGCTATGATGAAAGACACGGTCTCAATATATTTCTAGCATTCAGAGAGCTGTCGGGTGGTGCAAGGCAGTTGCAAATTTTTGAGATTATCACTTTCGGAGCTGTGCGACTGAAATTTTAGTAAGTTTGCGCCGTGGACCTCGCGTATAAGAGGTGGCATGGTGGTGGCCTGCCGTAAGTTTACAAGTGGTTTATAAAGCCTAGATGGCTCTTGTGGCTTAATCTAGGCTTTTTTATTTTATTTTGGAGGAACAATCGTATGAAAAAAGAACAAGTTTTACCAAATTTTGTTGAGTTGGAGCACAACATTTTAAAATTTTGGAAAGATAATGATTGCTTTGACAAACTTGTTAAGAAAAACAAAGGACATGAACTCTTTAAATTTCTTGATGGACCCGCAACGGCTAACAACAGATTGGGCGTTCATCACTTTTGGGGAAGAACGCTCAAAGATTTGACAATAAGATACAACGCCTTAAAAGGCAAAGATTGCATGTATCAAAACGGTTTTGACGGTCAAGGCCTCTGGGTCGAAGTGGAAGTTGAAAAGGCTTTGGGATTAAATGGTAAGCCTGAGATTGTAAATTATGGCATCGATAAGTTTACGAACAAGTGCATGGAAAGGGTTCAGCATTTTTCAAATGAAATTACAAAACAAAGTATTAGAATGGGGCAATGGATGGACTGGGATAACAGTTACTACACAAATTCTGATCACAATATTTTGTCCATATGGCATTTTTTGAAGGAATGTGATAAACATGGCTGGATAATAAGAAAAAATCGTCCTATGGCTTGGTGCCCACGTTGTGGAACGGGGTTGTCGGAACATGAAATGTCGTCTGCCTATCATGAGGTGGAGCACACTGCATTGTTTGTAAAGTTACCTGTAAAAAATAATGATTTTAAAATAGTTGCTTGGACAACAACCCCATGGACATTATCTGCAAACGTGGCTCTAGCTGTCAATCCAGATTTAGATTACGTTTTGGTTGATTTTAACGGAGAAAAACTTTTGCTTGGCAAGGATAGATTAAACATCTTGAAGCAAGAAGTAAAGATCTTGAAGGAGTGTAAAGGTAGCGAACTTGTAGGTCTTGAATATGAAACTTGTTTCCCAGAACTTGTAGAACAAAACTTTGTGCATAAAGTTGTGGCTTGGGATATGGTCGACAATGTGGAGGGAACTTGCGTTGTGCATATTGCTCCTGGTTGTGGCGTTGAAGATTTTGAGTTGGGGCAAAGCCTTGGTCTGCCTGAAATCTGTCCTATAAATGAGCAAGGTGTGATGCTTGATAATTGTGGCTTTTTGGCAGGCAAAAAGGCTAGTGAAGTTGCAGATTTGGTTGCAAGTAGATTAAAGGATGATGGCAAACTTCTTTACGCGCACAGATATAAACACAGTTATCCTTACTGCTGGAGATGCAAAACAGACCTTGTTTACAAACTCATAAGTGGTTGGTTCATCAAAATGGATGAGATTAGGCCGATGGCACTTAAAGCGATAGAAAGCGTTGAATTTAAGCCAGCATATGCTAAAAAACGTATGGCTGATTGGCTCACTAATATGGGGGATTGGAATATTTCACGAAGCCGTTTTTATGGACTTCCTTTGCCTTTTTATGTCTGTCAAAAATGTGGCAAAGTTCATGTGATAGGCAGTTTGGAGGAATTAAAAGAAAAAGCCGTTGATCCTTCGCTTATCGATAAATTGCCAAACATTCACAGACCTTGGATTGATGATGTCAAAATAAAATGTGATTGTGGGGAAGAGATTTCTAGGATAACCGATGTGGGAGATGTGTGGCTTGATGCTGGTATAACTCCTTTTAGCACGAAAAAATATTTCACTGACAAAAAGTTTTTTGAGAAGAATTTCCCATCCGAATATGTTTGTGAAATGATTGAACAAATAAAACTATGGTTTTACTCTTTGCTAATTATGAGCGTAGTTTTAAAAGGCGAAGCACCTTATAAAAAGATTGTGACCTATCAATATGTTAAAGACGAACATGGCGGAGAATTTCATAAGAGTGGTGGAAATTCGTTGGAAGCTGACATTGTGGCAGATAAAGTCGGGGCTGACGTTGTTCGCTATTTGTTTTCTTCATCTTCACCAGCGAATGACATGAGATTTGGCTATTCTCTCGCTGATGAAGCAAGACGAAAATTGCTAACATTTTGGAGTGTTTATTCCTTCTTTAACACCTATGCTTGCATAGACAATCCAGATTTAAAAAATTATAAATTAAATGCTCAAAGATTGACAAGTTCAGATAAGTGGATTTTGGAAAGCGTAAATAAATTCATTGAAGATAGTGATAAAAATTATGCTGATGATAAATCTTTTAATGTTGTGCATGATTTTGAAAAATTAGTCGACGACATCTCAAACTTTTACATTAGAAGTAACAGAAGAAGATTTTGGAAGTCAGATGACAAAGATGATCAAATGGTGGCTTATTATTGCCTTTATTATGCAATTAAAAGTATCGTTAGAGTTATGGCGCCGATTATTCCTTTTTTAAGTGAACATATTTGGCAAAATTTAGTTCGCGAGATGGAAAGTGATGCTTCACTATGCGTTATGTTAAGTGGGTATCCAAAAGTCGAGGGCGAGAGATTTGAGGGCATCGTTGAGAAGGTCGCTCTTGCAAGAGATATAATTTCCTCTGCTTCAAGGTTAAGAAATGAAAACCAAATAAAAGTAAAACAGCCATTAAGAAAGATGTTTGTTGGTGGTGATCAAAAAGTCTCAGTTGTTCTTGATGAGCTTGGAGATATTATAAAAGATGAATTAAACATAAAAGAACTTGTTACTATTGAAGATGACAGCCTGTTTAACACAGAATTTTTGTCAGTTAATTTTAAAAATGCAGGGGCAGTGTTAAAAGGCGAGGTTCAAAAATTAAAAAATACACTTTTGTCGCTTTCGGATGACGAGATGGCGAGATGTGTTAATGAATATAAAAAAGGATCGGTCAATGTTAAAGAGTTTAAAAATTTAGAAAGTAAATTGTTTAATTTGGAGAAAAAACCTAAGAGCGAGTTTGTGATTTCTCATGAAAATAAAATAACAGTTGTGCTTGATATAACTCTCGACCAAAATTTGATTGAGGAAGGATATTATAGAGAATTCGTTCGTGGGTTACAGGTTTTGAGAAAAGAAGCTGATTTTAAGGTTGATGAAAGAATTTGTGCGTATTTTGAAACAAAAGATGTAGAAATGAAAGCAATGTTAAATAAATATGAAGAAAAAATCAAGCAGGCAGTTTTAATTACCAGAATTTTACCTAAATTAGATGACTCAAAAATTTCTAAAGGGATAGAAGTTGGAGATAGCAGTATCTTTGTAAAATTTAAAAATTAAGAGGTTATATGAAAATAGCTAAAGATTGGAAGGATTTTCAAGTTGTTTCTACAAGCGATGGCGAAAAAATCGAAAAATGGGGCGATGTGGTTTTGATGCGACCTGATCCTCAAGTCATTTGGCATGTAGAAGAGCCAAAATTAAAATTGCACGCAAAATACGAAAGATCTGACGCTGGCGGAGGACATTGGCATAATTATTTATCATATCCTAGTCAATGGACTGTGCAATGGAAAGATTTGATGTTTGTCGTTAAACCTATGGGGTTTAAGCACACAGGTGTTTTCCCTGAACAAGCAGTGAATTGGGAGAGAATGCAACAATTAATAAAAAAATCAAAAAGGGAAATTAAGGTTTTAAATCTCTTTGCTTACACAGGAGCGGCTTCTGTTGCATGTGCAGCTGCTGGTGCGAAGGTCACTCATGTTGACGCTAGTAAAGGTATGGTTGAAAGAGCAAAGGAGAATGCAAAACTTAACAACATTTCTTCCATAAGGTTTATTATTGATGATTGCAAAAAGTTTGTTGAGCGAGAAATACGCCGAGGTAGCACGTATGATGCAATAATCATGGATCCACCAAGTTATGGACGAGGGCCAAGTGGAGAACTTTGGAAGATTGAAGAAAGTTTGTTTGATTTTGTAAAGTTGACAAAAAAATTGCTTAGCGAAAACCCTTTGTTTGTTTTGATAAATTCTTACACAACGGGCTTGCAAGCAGGTGTAATTAAAAACATTCTTTCTTTAATATTCGGAGAAGACGGGGTAGAAGCTGATGAAATCGGTCTTCAAACGAATCAAGGCATCGTTTTGCCTTGTGGAAATTCAGGATTTAAAATATGGGAGGGGAAATGCAAGTAGTCTATGAGGATAATCAAATAATTGTAGTAATTAAACCTCATAATATGCCATCTCAAGAAGACGCGTCGAATGATGAAGATCTTTTAAGCCTTGTTAAAAAATATGTTAAGGAAAAGTATAACAAACAGGGCAATGTTTTTATTGGCTTAGTTCATAGATTGGATCGTCCTACCGGTGGGCTCATGGTTTTTGCTAGGAACTCAAAATCTGCAGCGCGTCTTTCAAAACAAATGCAAGATGGAGAATTTAAAAAGGTTTATTATTGCGTTGTCGAGGGAAGAATAAAATATAATAGCCAAAGGCTTGAAAATTTCTTAAAAAAGGATGAGAAGAGAAACATCGTTACTATTGCACCGAGATTAGAAGATGGCACAAAACGAGCCGAGCTTATTTATAAATGTTTGGAAAAATCAGACAGGAGAAGTCTGCTTGAAGTTGAAATATTGACTGGCAGATCTCACCAAATTCGTGTTCAGCTAGCAAATATAGGCTATCCACTTTTTGGAGATAAAAAATATGGTAAAAGTGTCCAAAAAGGCAATTTGGCTTTATGGGCAGGGAGATTGGAATTTGCTCATCCTGTAACCAAGCAAAAGATGAAATTTGTGGCAGAGCCTGACATCAGCGCTACGCCTTGGAATGAGTTCAATGTTGAAAAATATTTTTTGAGGTGAAGAGTGAAAAGAAGTCAAATAGCGGAAAAATATAAATGGGATTTAAGTGGTTACTGTAAAGATGATAGCGAGTTTTTTGAGCGTTTAAAGAAATTAGAAGAAAAAAAAGATATATTTAAAAAATATGAAAATCATTTATCCAATGAAAAACTTTTGCTGGAAATGTTAAATCTTGACAGCGAAATATCGCAGGAACTTGAAATTTTGGCTTGCTATGCTTATAGAAGAAGGGATGAAAATTTAGCAGATAAGGCTGGGCAACAGATGAAAGATGCTTTTACAAGCGTCAGCACAAAATTTGCTGTTGCGACTTCTTTTGTCACACCAGAATTATCTCTATTTGATGATAAAAAGCTTGAAAAACTGCAAAAAAATCCACTTTTTGCCAATTATGATCTGCTTTTTCATGAAATTATAAGAGAAAAGAAGCACATACTCAAAAAAAATGAAGAACAAATTATCTCTGGTATGGGTGAGTTTTTAGGAGGTTTTTCGTCGGTTTTTAATTCCTTTTCGGATGCAGATTTAAAATTTGATAATATTGTTGACGGTAAAGGCAAAAAGCATAAATTAGATCAAGCAAATTTAAGTTTATACACAAGTTCTGCCGACAGGGTTCTACGCGAAAATGCCATGAAAG
>CALVOH010000047.1 GCA_944350225.1 uncultured Clostridia bacterium
ACACTGATGCAGCACTGTTTTATTCTCAAAGGTTGATTCAATCTGGTTGCGATCCACTCATTATCGCACGAAGATTGATCGCTCACTGCTCGGAAGATATTGGTATGGCTGATTCAAACGCGCTTTTACTTGCAATAGCTGCTTTTACAGCTATTGAAAAAATAGGTCTTCCTGAAGCTATGTTAAATCTCTCACACGCAATTATCTATGCCTGTGAAGCAGAAAAATCAAATTCTGTTTTAATAGCAATGGAAGAAGCAAAAAAGGACGCAATTTCACTTAGAGATGATTTTGTTCCAAATCACTTAAAAAATCATCCATCAACAAACAAAGATGGGCATGGAAAATACAAATACCCTCATGATTATGGTGGTTATTGCAAACAGCAATATCTGCCAGATTCAATAAAAGATCATATTTACTACAAACCAAAAAAGAATGGCAAGGAAAAAAATTTAATTAGAAAAAAGTTTAGAGGAGAAAACGATGTTTAGTAAAAGAAGCGATGGAGTAAAAGTAAAAAATTTGGATGCAGTAACAAAAGCTGCGCCATTCTTTATGCCAACAAGAATTGGAGCTTCAAATTATTTTATGGATCAAATTAGGTGTGAGCCTATGGATGAATTTATTTTACGTCAAAGAAAATTGGGCAATCATTATACTTACACTGATATTATGCTAACGTCTTTGGTTAGGCTTTTATATTTAAGACCAAAACTAAATTATTTTATAAATCACAATGTTATATATGAACACAACGATATTTCTATCTGTATGGTTGTAAAAAAACAACTTGCTGACGATGGAGAAGATGTTGATTTAAAATTCCATTTTACTGGTCGTGAAAGTTTGTCAGAAGTAAAAGCATATGTTGAAGATTTAATAGCAAAAAACATCAAGCCAGATTCGGTTTACGGCACAACAGACAAAGCTGATGCTTTTGGGAAATTGCCAAATTGGCTTTTTAGACTAGCGTTAAAAATTGTGCGTTGGCTTGACAGACACAATATGATGCCCAAATCTCTTATTGAAGCAAGTTGTTTTCATGCAAGCGCATTTTTAACTAATTTAAAATCAATAAAAAATGATGCTATTTTTCACCACCTATATGAATTTGGCAATTGCAGTTTGTTTGTAGCGATGGGGAAAGAAAAGATAGCTCCAGTAGTTGAGAAAAACAAGGAATTAAAACTTGGAAAAGTTATGAATCTTGGCATAACTATGGACGAAAGGGTGGCTGACGGATTTTACTTTGCAAAGTCGCTTAGAGTGTGGAAGGATATGTTTGCAAATCCTGATTGCCTGCTTGAAACAATGCCAGAAGATGGAAGCAAAAAGCTTACAATCAAAAAACGTAAAAAGAAAACAAAAAGCAAAGTTAAAAAGAGTAAAGTAAAAAAGGATAAAACATTAATAACATTAAAAAAACAACAACAAAAGATAGAAAAAGAAAAGGAAAGAGAAGAAAAAGAACGCGTTAGAAATGAAAAGAAACTTTTAAAGTTTGAAAGAAAAATCGAAAAAGTCGAAAAGAAAAGTAAAAAGGTTGCTGAATGAAAAAATTAATTTATTTAATTTTATCAATAATGGTTATTGTTTATATCGCATTAATGATATATGTAGCATCTGTACCTGATCTATCTTCGTTGGGTCAATGGGGAGAGTTTGTTTATTACATTTCAATGTACGGAGGAGTGGCACTGCTTTTCGCTTTTGCAGTTACAAATTTTACTGGGAATATATTAAAAATTATTTTGCTAATACTTTTAATACTAGTGACTATCGTTTATGTTTTTGTTGTGGCTTTCCCAGACTATTTCGCCAACTTATTTGGGCTTGCTTAAATAGCAAGCTTTTTTACAATATGTTTTGTTTATTAAATCATAACAACTACAATATGTTGTGTTTTGTAAAATTTAAATATTAACCAGTTTAAAACCAAATTTTTGTATTAATATTATATTTTAATTTTGGAAATATTTTCTAACATGACATTTTATATTTTTTATGAATTCAAGTTTTAAGATAGTATTGTTTAAAAATGCTCAAACAGCTTTAAAAATTTTATTTCTATTTAAGTTGTTTTATTATCTTTAAAGATTTTATTTATATTTAAATTATGCTATTATCTTTTGCCGTCTTATCTCACAGGTCTTATATTAATAACTGTTTGTATTTTTTTATTTAGTATTAACATTCCAAACAAATAAAAGGATTGTTTAAATGGATCTTTATGATTAATTTTAATACTCGACAAAATGTTTTTTTGTAACATGTTGTTTTATTTTGATTTTACCTTTCACTATGATAAAATACTAAAATGAAAACGATAATTATTGATGGAAATAGTTTGGCAAATAGGGCGTTTTATGCTCTGCCATTTTTGACAAATGAAGAAGGAAAACCTTCGGGGGCTATTTTTGGGTTTGTAAACATACTAATAAAAGTAATTTTAGAAGAAAAACCAGACAAAATATTTGTTGCTTTTGACCATGCGCGTCAAACTTTTAGAAACAAAATTTTTGCAGATTACAAGGGGACGAGAAAGGAGACACCTCAAGAATTAATTGAACAATTCCCAGAAATAAAAAAATTATTAAATTTAATGAAAATTCCTGTAATCGAGAAAGAAGGAATAGAGGCTGACGATATAATTGGTACTATTGCAAAAATTATTCCAGATGAAAAGATAATTTTGTCTGGTGACAGAGATTTATTGCAATTAATTTGTGACGACACCAAAGTATGGCTTACTATGAAAGGAGTTTCAATTTTAAATAAAATAGACAAAAAAGCATTAAAAGAACAGTTTAATTTGTTGCCAAGCCAAGTGATAGATCTAAAAGCGTTAATGGGGGATTCGTCAGATAATATCCCAGGCGTAGCAGGGGTCGGCGAAAAGACAGCTATGAAGTTGCTTGAAGAGTTTAACTGCATTGAAAATTTATACAACAACATAGAAAAAGTGTCAGGCAAATTAAAGGAAAAGCTTATTCAAGGCAAACAAATGGCGATGATGTCCTATAAACTTGCAACTATTAAAACCGATTGTGATTTGGACGTTGATGTAGATATGCCAAATTATGAATTTCCTTTTTCAAACAAAGTGAAAGACTATTTCGAAAAATATAATTTTTCGTCTCTTTTAAAAAAACAAGAGCTTTATTCTAATTTAAATTCAGTTACAGAAACCACAAGAATTTTAATTGATTCTTATTCAAAGATTGATGAATTTATAAAACAAATATCGAATGTGCTGGCATATGACTTTGAAAAAATGGAATTTGCAACTGTTAAAGATGTTGTATATTATTTAAGTCCAACGTTTGATATGTTTTCGCAAAGCATATCGCTAACAGATTTTATCTCTAAATTAAAACCTTTTTTTGAAAACAATGACATATTGAAAATCACTAAATCAGCTAAAAATGATATGCATAGATTGTCAGCAATGAATATTCAATTAAAAAACTTTTTTGACTTGTCAATTGCAAATTATCTTTTATATGCAGGCAAAGTGATTCCTGCAATCTCATCATCTTGCAATGAATGGTTTAATCAAAGGCAAATCTTATTAAAAAGCCTAAAAGATATGCAACTTGAAAATCTTTATTATGATTTGGAACTTCCTCTTTGCGAGGTTTTATATCAAATGGAAGAAAACGGATTTAAGATAGATGAAGCTAGTTTAAATCAACTAGACCAATACTATTCCAAAAGAATTGAAGATTTAACTCAACAAATCTATAAACTTGCAGGTGAAGAATTTAATATAAACTCACCAAAACAGGTAGGTGAGATATTGTTTGACAAACTAGGCTTAAACTCTTGGCAAAACAAAAAAAGATCCACAGGCATTGATATATTAGAGGAATTAAAATTTGAACATCCTATTGTTGAAAAAATTATTGAATTTAGAAAATATCACAAGTTAAAATCAACTTATATAAATGTGTATAAAAAAATATGTGATGAAAAAGGTACTATAATTCATACAAACTTTAATCAAACGCTCACAAATACCGGTAGATTATCTAGCTCTGATCCTAACTTGCAAAACATACCTGCAAATGATAATGATACGGTTAGTTTACGAAAAATTTTTATATCAAAATTTAAAGATGGAGAAATTGCAAGCGCAGATTATAGTCAAATAGAACTTAGACTACTTGCCGAGATGTCAGGTGAAGAAAAGCTGATTGAAACATTTAAACAAGGCAAAGATATCCACACACAGACTGCTTGCATGATTTTTCATGTAGAACCAGAGCAAGTTACCGCAAAAATGCGCAGAGAAGCCAAAGCGGTTAATTTTGGTGTTATTTACGGAATAGGGGCATATGGATTATCGCAAAACATAAAAGTAACACGTCAAAGCGCACAAGAATATATCGATTCTTATTATACTAGATATCCAAAAGTTAAAGAATTTGCAAATAAAAATATTGAATTCGCGAAAGCTAACGGTTATATAAAAACAAAATATGGCAGAATTAGGCATATACCTGAATTGTCATCAACAAACAAAAACCTTCAAGCATTTGGTGAAAGGGTGGCGATGAACATGCCCCTCCAAGGAACTGCATCGGATATTATTAAATTTAGTATGCTAAAAGTGGTTGAATTGTTAAATAATAATTCTCTTAAATCGCAACTCATTTTACAAATTCATGACGAGTTAATACTTGATGTTTATCCAGGAGAACAGGATAAGGTCACTAAAATTTTGCATGAGGGCATGGAAGATTGGTTAAAATTAAGTGTTCCTCTTCCAATAAAATTGAATTTTGGCAAAAATTTATTAGAATGCGAGTAAATCATTTGACTTTGTTTAATTTAATATTTTATAATCTTATTGATGATTAAATCCAAAAGATACATTTGCCTCGACTATGGCGACAGAAGGATAGGAATTGCTTTCTCAGATTTGACCGGAACGATAGCTTCGGCGTATGAAGTTTACCAAAGAACTTCATTGGACGAAGACATCAAACATATTTTAAAACTTATCCAAGAAAAAGGCGCAAACAAAATCATTCTAGGCTTACCTCTCAATGCCGACGGGACAGAAGGAGAAAGAGCACATCTTACTCGCAGTTTTGGGGACTTGTTAAGCAAGACTTGCAAATTGGAGGTAATATATTGCGACGAAAGATATTCTTCACTTGAAGCTGAAGAAATATTAAAAGAAGCAAGATTACCATGGCAAGAAAGAAAAAAGATTTTGGATAAAGTCGCAGCTCAAATCATCTTGCAGGATTATCTCAATACCAAAAAATAAAAGGGGAATAAAATGGCAACAACAAAAAAAGATCAAAAAAAAGTTGAAGAAGAAATAGTTAAGGTAGATTTACTTGATGTTCTTTTAGATGAGAACAACACAGCGCCTATCTATATGACTGACAATAATGGTCGAAGATTAAAATTTGATCAAATTGCGGTAATACCTTATGGCGAAGATGCCTTATATTGCATTTTGAAACCTATTTCTAAAATTGAAGGAATAAGTGACGACGAAGCTATTGTGTTTAGGGTAGATGAAGACGACAATGGTGAAGCAGTTTTAAATCTTGAAGAAAATGAAGAAGTAGCAATAGCAGTTTTTGACCAATACTACTCATTAGTAGAAGAGGAAGAAAAGAAAAAAGCAAAAGCAAAGAAAACAGCAAAAACAACAACCACAAAAACAAGCAAGAGCACAAGCAGTAAAACAACAAAGAAAAAAACTGAAACAAAATAATACAAACTGTATATTTTTCACCTTTTATGCTCACAATAAAAGCACAGGGAAACCTGAATTATAGGAGGTGAAACATGTTCGGCAAAAAAGCTGCTAAACAAAGCAAGAAGTCAGCAAAATCCGGTGCTCAACAAAGCAAGAGCATGGAGGCTTCAAGCGAAAGAGCTTGCTCTGGTTCTGCTAAGTCAGATTCAAAGTGTGCTAGAAAGTAACCTTACAAAAAAAAAAAGAACAACGATTCAGTTGTTCTTTTTTATTATTGTGATTTGGTTGACTTTGCGTTTAAATTATTATATTATCATTGTTGATTATGGCAAAAACAAGAGAAAAAAAAGAGAATATATTAAAAACTTGGTATAAATTAACAGAGCCCAACAAATTTTATTGGGCAATGCAAATTATATTATACGTTGTTTACACAGTCTTTTTAACTATAATAACAATTTTTGCTGCAAGAACAATCAACTGCCTATATGAGCAAGATTGGGAAGGTGCATTTTTTGATCTATTCTTGGACCTTTTAACAAGAGTAATTACGTCAGTCGCCT
>CALVOH010000048.1 GCA_944350225.1 uncultured Clostridia bacterium
TTTTATCATTATTTTGCAGTTTCAGAAAATCTTGATTCTCTAATCACGTTGACTTTAATTTGCCCAGGATATTGCATTTCATCTTCAATACGTTTCGCTATATCCTTTGCTAAAAACATAGCGTCATTATCAGATATTTGTTCTGGTTTTACAATGATACGAACTTCCCTACCAGCTTGAACTGCAAATGCCTTTTCAACTCCTTTAAAGCTCGATGATATTTCTTCAAGCTGTTGAAGACGTTTGATATAATTTTCAAAACTTTCTCGTCTTGCACCTGGCCTTGTGCTTGAAATTGCATCTGCAATTTGGACGATTACTGCTTCAACAGATTTAAATTCAACATTAAAGTGGTGCGCTTCAATACAATGAATAACAGCAGGATTTTCTTTGTATTTCGTTGCCAAATCAACACCTATTTGCACGTGTGTTCCTTCCACCTCATGGTCGAGAGCTTTTCCTATATCATGCAAAAGTCCACCACGCAATGCGACTTTTGCGTCAGCTCCAAGTTCGGTCGCGATTTGCCCTGCCAAAATGGCAGTTTCAATGCTATGTTTTAAACAATTTTGCCCATAGCTAGTTCTAAACTTTAAACGTCCTAAAATTTTAACTAATTCAGGATGCAGGTTGTAAATTCCAACTTCTTCGCAGGCTTTATCACCGGCTTCTTTAATCGCTTTATCGACCTCTTTGGTCATTCTTTCAACTATTTCTTCAATCCTTGTTGGATGAATTCGCCCATCAACTATAAGTTTTTCTAAACTCAATCTAGCAATTTCTCTTCTAATAGGATCAAAAGATGAAATTGTAATACTTTCAGGTGTGTCATCTACGATTAGTTCTACACCCGTTGCGCTTTCAATAGCTCGAATGTTTCTGCCTTCTCTACCAATAATTCTACCCTTCATTTCATCTGTTGGTAGGGCTACTACTGACACAGTCATTTCTGTTGACAGGTCTGTCGCACATTTTTGTATTGCGCTTGCCACAATGTCACGAGCCTTTTTATCGCCTTCTTCCTTGGCTTGTTCTTCAATTTTTTTAATGATATTTCCGGCTTCTTTTTTAGCTTCTTCAGTCATGCTTGAAACTAGTAAGTCTTTGGCCTCTTGTTTTTTCATGCCACTAATTTTTTCAAGAGTGGCTAACATATCGTTTTTAATTTTGATTTGTTCGTCTATCTCTTTTGCGAGTTTTTCTCTGTCGTCTGCAACACGTTGTTTTTCAGTTTCGATTTGTTCGCTTTTTCTGTCGAGAGAAAGCTCTTTTGTTTCTATAAACTTTTCTCTTTCAGACAAACGTTCTTCAGACTTTTGTATTTCAACACGCCTTTCTTTTAATTCGCTTTCAACTTCTTCGCGATATTTATGGCTTGCCTCTTTTGCTTCTAATGAAGCTTCTTTCTTTATTGTTTTTGCTTCTGCGTATGCCTCTTCGATAATTCGAACAGCGTTCGATTTTGATTTACCGAGTTTTTTAGTTGCAATTAATTTATACAAACCTATTCCGCCACCTATCCCAACAGCGAAACAGACAAGTGCAATCACAACGGCAATCGCAGGAGTCACAGCACAAAGAATTGCTATGCTCATACTCTCACCCCTTTATTTAAATTTGGTCGTTTCAACCTAGTTAAAATTATATCCTATTTTTTAGTTTAAGTCAAATAAAATTGTATTAAATAAAGATGAAGTTGTCGCAAATATAATTGCACAAAAATTTATTTGAGAAATTCTATTGTATTTCTTTATTTAAAATAATATAAATAAATTTTTTATTTTAAATAGAAAAAAGTATAAAGTTATAATTCGCGCGTTTTAATTGTATTTTGAGCGTTTGATCCAATATAATTTAAATCAAATTTTGCTTCTTCAAGAGCTCGAGTGCTAGAAGCATTCAAAGGAATAAAGCGTGGGTCGATATCTAAACATTCTGAAAATTTTCTCAAAAAACTAATGGTGACAAAAGGTGGCAAATTTTCTCTTGTTTTACAATACTCTGCTATAAGATCCAAAAATTTTGTGCGAAATGAATTTGCTGATTTGGTTACTATAAATGGCTTTCCTTGATATGTAGGTTTTTGTATATTTTTTGGCTCTTCCATAAAGCCAATATACCCATTTATTCTTCCCCAAAGAGGATGAATTTTTTCCGCATTTTTAAATAAATCTAATCGTTCATTCTTAATCGATTCTATAATATCAACAATTTTTTGAGCATTTTCATATGATGTATAAATGACTATACTGTCAAGTCTAGTATCTGGCTTAAATTTAAAATGCACAGGTATTTTTGCAGATACAAACTTATGTGTTAATAATTCAACAACCTGAAAGATTTTACTCGGTAAAATTCGTAAATATAATCTGCATTCTGTAGGTACTAAATCACAAGAACCTATATAAATATTAAAGAATTCGTCATGGTCATAATGAACATCAAGTTTTTGTTTTGCTAAATCATTCAACATCAATTGTAGATTCCGATAGTCATTTTTAAAAGTGCCTCCTTTTTTAATTAAATCCATAAGTAAATTAATATCGTTTTCCGCAGGTTGGTCAAAAGAACGTTCTTTTCTTAGTTTTGTCTTGTCGTCGATCATGTCTTCTGTATTATAACTTACCATAAAAGCATATTTTCCTTCAGGCTTTTGCGGGGATTCAAAATTGACATAATCATTCAGGCACTTAAGTATAGTGTTTTGATTTGGCATCGCAACCGTTTTTAAAAATGCATATTTAGTTTTTAAATTCATTTATTTCGCTCCTTTCAAGTGGTGTGTGCAAGTGATAAAAATCAAAATTTATTAAATTTTTGATAATGCTAAGAATAATCGCCTTTAATAGTATACCATTTTTTTAGTTTAAGTCAAATAAATTTTTTAAGTTAAAATAAAACAAGTGATTTAGAAATATAAGGTTGAATAGAAAATGTTCATAAAGAGCTTGCAAAGCAAATATACATTACAAAAGTATGCGATCTTAAATCTTTTAAAATTAATTTATTGTAAAAGCATTTGAAAATAATATTTGTATTTTTGTTATAATCATTTTTCTATGGTTACAATATAAAACTAGTATTTAAACTCGTTTAAGAATTGGTCTTTAAATTCAACAAAACGATCTTCTAGTATAGCTTTTCTAGCTTCACCAGCAAGTCTCGTTAAAAATCTTAGGTTATGGATAGATAAAAGTGTTGCCCCTAGCATTTCGCCAGCAATTATTAGATGCCTAATATAAGCTCGTGTATAATGCTTGCAAGCATAACAGTCGCATCCCTCTTCAATCGGCGAAAAATCTTCTTTATATTTTGCATTTTTTATCACAAGTCTTCCGTTTTTGACAAAAGCTGTGCCGTTGCGAGCTATTCTAGTTGGTAGCACACAATCCATCATGTCTATTCCCCTTGCAAAGCCTTCTATTAAACAGTCAGGTGAACCAACACCCATCAAATATCTAGGTTGATTTTGTGGCAATAAAGGTTGAATGTCCGACAAAATATCATACATAACACTTTTTTCTTCGCCTACGCTTAAACCACCAATGGCTATCCCACACTTTGCATAAGGAATGCAGTCTTTTATACACTCTCTTCTTAAATCTTTGTAAACAGCTCCTTGAATGATTGGGAAAAGCATCTGTTTATCGTTTTTTTGTGCATTGTAGCATCTTTCTAGCCAAAGTTTTGTCTTGCGTTTAGCCTCTAAAGCTTCGGCATAACTTACGTTTGCATTGCTACAAACGTCAAGTTGCATTATGATGTCAGAGCCTAATTTATTTTGAATCTCCATACATTTTTCAGGAGAAATAAATCTTCTTTCTCCATTTATATGTGACGAAAATTCAACACCATCGTCAGTAAGTTTTCTTAATTTTGCTAAACTAAAAACTTGAAAACCACCGCTGTCTGTTAAAATTGGCTTATCCCAATTCATAAATTTGTGAAGTCCGCCTGCCTTTGCGACAATTTCCTCTCCAGGCCTTAAAAACAAATGGTAAGTGTTTGAAAGTATAATTTGTGCTTGCAAATCTTTTAACATTTCCACTGTAAGTCCTTTTACTGTTGCCTGAGTTCCAACAGGCATAAAGACGGGAGTCAAAATATCCCCATGTGGTGTGTGAAAAATTCCAGCTCGAGCGCCGGTTACAGGACATTGTTTTTCAATTTCAAAAGAAAATTCTTTCATTTATTCTCCTAAAGTTTAATTACTTAAAACTATATATTGTGTCGTTTATAATGTATATCATCTAATATGTTGTGTCTACAAGAACAAACAAGCATCACCAAAACTAAAAAATCGATAATTTTGTTTTATTGCTTCTTCATAAATTCTTATAGTTTCATCTCTTCCAATAAAAGCTGATACAAGCATAATCAAAGTGCTTTCAGGCAAATGAAAGTTTGTTATTAATCCATCTATGGCTTTGAATTTATAGGAAGGATAAATAAAAATGTTTGTTTCTCGTTTCTGCGGATGAAAAACACCTTTTTCGTCGCATGAACTTTCTAAAACCCTAACACTTGTTGTGCCAACAGCAATTATTCTTCTACCCTCACTTTTTGCTTGATTTAAAATTTGAGCATTTTGCTGTGAGAGTTCAAAAAATTCTGCATGCATATCATGTTTTAATATGTTGTCTTCTTTGACAGGACGAAAGGTCCCTAATCCTACATGAAGCAACACTTCAACAACTTGCACGCCCATGTTTTTGATTTCTTCTAGTAATTGTGGTGTAAAATGTAAGCCTGCCGTTGGTGCGGCAGAAGAGCCATCAATCTTTGCATACACGGTTTGATATCTTGACTGATCTTTAAGTTTTTCCTTAATATAAGGAGGCAATGGCATAATGCCGACTTCGGACAAGTGGTGTTCAAAAACCCCATCATATTCAAAAGACATTTCACATAAGCCATCATCTAGTTTCTTTGTCATTATGCAACAGAGATTATTACTAAAAACAATTTTATCTCCTATTTTTAATCGTTTTAAAGGTCTTGCTAAACATTCCCATTTTTTTAAATCTATTCTTTTATGCAGTAGAACTTCAATTTTAGCGCCACTCTCTTTGTAGCCATAAAGTCGTGCAGGCAAAACTTTGGTGTCGTTGACAACCAAGACATCACCTTTTTTTAGATAATCTTTTATATCGTAAAAGTGTTTATGTTCGATTTGTTTTGTGGGGATATGATATACGAGTAAACGAGAGTGATCGCGTGGCTCTATAGGTGTTTGCGCAATTAATCTTTCAGGCAAATCGTAATAATAACTTTTTTTGTTTAACAAATCCATATTTTTATCCTATTAAATGAAAACATTAAGTGTTATCTTTTTTGTTTTTTTCTGTTTTGTTTTCAAATTTTTCGCCCAGATGTTTGTATGCAAGTTCGGTTGCGATTCTGCCTCTAGGCGTTCGAGCTATAAAGCCAAGTTGCAAAAGATATGGCTCATAGACATCTTCTATTGTGGTAGCATCTTCACTTATTGTTGCAGCGAGTGTGTCAAGTCCTACAGGGCCTCCGCCAAATTTATGAATTATCGATGAAAGAATTTTTCTATCTATGAAATCTAAACCGAGATGATCTATTTCCATAATATCAAGAGTTGAATCGGCTATCTCTTTTGTTATTTTCCCCTCGCCTTTTACATCTGCATAATCACGTATTCTTTTCAAAAGCCTGTTTGCAATTCTAGGCGTCCCACGAGAACGCTTTGCAATTTCTTTACTTGCTAAATCATCTATTTCAACGTTTAAAATTTTTGCTGAACGATTGATTATTATTTGAAGTTCGTCAGGTGAATACAATTCCAACCTACAAATAACTCCAAACCTATCACGAAGTGGGTTTGTAAGCATCCCTGCCCTTGTTGTAGCTCCGATCAATGTAAATGGTTGAATTTTAAGACGCTTATTTTTTGCTGAAGG
>CALVOH010000049.1 GCA_944350225.1 uncultured Clostridia bacterium
ATAATTGCTTATTGTATTAGCAGTTTTTTCCCATGCAACGCAAGGAATGAATTCTGTTTTTTTCTTTTCTCCCCAAACATGAATAGAGCCTTTGTCGATAAATAATTTGACAACCAAGAATAATGCTCCTGCTCCTATTACTATATAAATCAACCTAGAAAAAATACTGCCTTGATAGCCAAAAATGCCTGCGACAAAATCATATTGAAGAAGGCCAATTAAAAGCCAATTTACACAACCAGCTATAACAACTACGAACGCAATAAATGTCAACATAAAGATAGCACCTCCATTAACAAGTTATAGTTTGTGAAAAAATTTAATTATAATTCTTAAAATTTTGATTGACTTTTTTTTATTTTGCGCATATAATATCAATATTCTCGACCTTGGAGGAAAACATGGCAGAAAATTATCTTACACCTGAAGGGAAAAAACAACTTGAAGAGAAACTTCATTACCTAAAAACTGTAAAAAGGCCAGAGGTAGTGAAGAAGATTGGTATTGCACGCGAATATGGTGATTTGTCAGAAAACGCAGAATATGATGCCGCAAAAGAGGAGCAAGCTATTCTTGAAAGCCAAATTGCTGACATTGAATCCACTTTGCTCAATGCCGTTATTATTAAAAAGAGTAACATTGACACTTCAAAGGTTAGTATTGGGACTAAAGTCAAATTGTATGACTTAGAATTTGATGAGGAAGTTGAATATAAGATTATCGGTTCTGATGAAAGTGATCCTAAAAACGGTATAATAAGCAATGTTTCGCCAGTTGGTTCGGCGCTTCTTGGACATAAAGTGGATGATATAGTCACAGTTAAAACACCAAACGGAGAAATTAAGTTTAAAATTTTGTCGATAAGCGTTTAATTAATTTTCTTACAGTGCGCAAAAATTGTTGCTTTGCAAAAGCGTTTTTGATATAATATCCTTACAAGTAGGAAGAATTTATGTCATTTAAAAATTATCTTAAACTCGCAGTTGCAAATTTTGACAAGACGTGGAAGCTTGTCGTTTATCGTGTTATAATATGGCTTGTGGTTTTTGCGTTGTTGGCACCTTTTTACAACGTGATAAAAGATCAAATTTTAAACGCATGGAATGATGATGCATTTTTATCTTTTGCAAAAGCTGGTTTGTTTTATGGCAATGTAGTCACAGCGACTTTTGTCCAAATTCTTAGTTTAGTTTTAGCTTTTTTGACCGCTTTTTTTACCAATCATTTAGCCGTTGTAATATATTCTTTTGTGGTATTGTTTTTTGTTAGACCAATATTGATGAATATAGGAAGATATGTTATAGACGAAATGATGTATGGATTTATGTCAAGTCATGCGAAGTTGGGTTTTGCCTCGACATTTGTTAGAACATTAAAAAAATCTATTCCATATTCGTTTTTTAGATATTTGTATTGCTTACCATTTGATTTAGCTGTTGTAGGTTCATTTTATGGTTTATTGCTAGTTGATTGGGGCAGCTATGCTCTTGCGATGCCTTTTGCCTTTTTGGTGATATCATCTTTAATTCTTTCAATAAAATTGATGTTTATTCTAGGGTGGGGACCAGCGATGGTCGTTTACAATGAAAATGTTTTTACTTCCTTTAAATTGGGAATAAAAGCAGTAGCGAGAAATTTAAGCGTTGCATTCATCTTTTCATTTTTGACATATTTTTCACTAACTGTCTTCGCATTAGGCCTTGGACCATTTAGTTTGATAGTGCTTGTTCCACTTTTTGCTGTCGTGTCTTCGATGTTTGAAACTATGTTCTTTTTTGCTTGTCAAGGTATGCGTTATTATATTGACGAAAAAACTGTGCTCTCATCAAAAAAGTTAGAAGAGCAAGACACCATGAGTCAAGCAAAATTTTTACTATAATTTTAGTTTATTATTCGAAATATTTTTTTATGGTTTTGTGTCGACATAAACAAAAGTGTTTCGATTTATTTTAATTTACATAATAAAAAAAGGAGAAAAATGAGTAATAAAGTAAAAATCACCTTTCTTGGCGGTGTAGGTGAAATAGGCAAAAATATGACCGCTCTTGAGTATAATGACGAAATTATTGTAATTGACGCAGGTTTAACATTCCCAGACGAAGACTTGCCAGGGGTTGACATTGTTATACCAGATATAACTTATTTGACCACAAACAAAGACAAGGTTAAGGCGGTACTTTTGACACATGGGCATGAGGATCATATCGGCGCATTGCCTTTTTTATTAAATCAATTAAAAGTGCCTGTTTATGGCTCACGTTTGACTCTTGCGCTTGTTGAAAACAAGATGAAGGAATTTCCAAATGTAAAATACAAAGCCATTTCTGTTAAACCGAAAAATGTTCTTAAAATAGGAAATTTTGTTATCGAATTTATTAAAGTTAGTCATTCTATCGCTGGCGCGCTTGCACTCTGCATAACAACACCAATAGGAAATATTTTCCATACAGGCGACTTTAAAATCGACTTTGAACCTATCGATGGAGAGATGACCGATTTGGTAAGAATGGGAGAACTCGGCAAACGAGGCATTAAGCTTTTGCTTTGTGAAAGCACAAACGTTTGCAGAAAGGGTTATTCTATGAGTGAACGTTCCGTTGGAAGAACACTTGACACCATTTTCGAAAAAAATCCAGAGAAGCGTTTGTTTGTTGCTACTTTTGCTTCTAACATTTACAGAATGCAACAGATTTTAGATCTCGCTGAAAAATATAAAAGAAAAGTTGCTTTTACCGGAAGAAGTATGATCAATGTAAGTGAAGTAGCTTCAAAGGTAGGAGAGTTAAGATACAATAGGGATATTATTGTTGATATTGATAAGATAGACAAATATGAAGATAAAGAGCTTTTGATAGTTACGACAGGTAGTCAAGGCGAACCGATGAGTGCTCTGACAAGAATGGCATCGGGTGATTTTAAAAAGATCAAACTTGGAGAGAATGATTTAATTATATTCTCTGCATCTCCAATACCTGGAAATGAAAAGTCGGTTTATAACGTAATTAATGCTCTTTACAAACTTGGAGCCGATGTGATTTATGATGACTTGGCCGATGTGCATGCATCGGGGCACGCTTGTCAGGAAGAATTAAAAACAGTGCATTCACTTCTTCGACCAACATTTTTCATGCCAGTTCATGGTGAATATAGGCATATGAAGATGCATGCACAATTAGCAAAACAACTTGGAATGGATGAAAGAAACATCATCTTGCCATCGTTAGGCATGCAAGTTGAATTGTCTCCAAATTCTATGCGTCAGTCTGGATTTGTTACAGCAGGGCAACGCCTTGTTGACGGCATCGGAATAGGTGACATGGAAAGTAATGTGCTTAAGGAAAGAAAACAGCTTTCTGAAGATGGAATATGTGTTGTTGTTGTTAACATCAACAACGTTTCAGGTTGTGTTACAGGTGAGCCTTTTATCATCACAAGAGGCGTTGTTTATCAAGATGAAGCGGAAGCTTTTGTTCAAGACGCAAAAGCTACGATAATCGCGTCCTTGAAAGAACAGGATTTGCGTGGTGCAGAGCCATCCGTTATTAGAAACACTATAAGAAGAAACATTTCAAACTTTATTTTTAAAAGGACAAAAAGACGTCCTATGATTTTGACTATTGTTACGTTAGAATAATATGAAAACATTTTTTGAATTAAAAAAGTTTGCAAAAGAAAATATGATACCTATTATACGTCCTAAAAGCGCAAAATTGTTACGTGATTTTTGTCGTGACAAAAAACCAAAAAGAATATTGGAGATAGGCACGGCGATTGGGTATTCCACATCTTTAATGCTTTATGCGAGTAAAGACTCTTTTGTAACAACCATAGAAAAAGACGAGGCAATGGCAAACATTGCACGGCAAACTTTTAAAGAAAGAAATTTGTTAAAAAAGGTTCGGCTTATAGAAAGTGATGCGTTTGTTGCGTTAAATAATCTTCAAAATGAAAAGTTTGATTTTATCTTTTTAGATGGCCCAAAAGGTCAATATTTTAAATACTTGCCATTGTTAAAAAATTTGCTAAATATCAATGGTTATATGTTGGCTGATGACATTTTATTTCATGGTTATGTTAAAAAAGAGGGGGATCCAGGTCATAAACATCGCACCATAGTCGCTAGTTTGCGATCTTTTATAAAGGATCTAACTTTTGACCCTAATTTTGCAACAGAACTTTTTGAATATGAAGATGGACTTCTTTTGTGTCAGCGTTTAAAATAATTGTATTTTTTTTATTTATTTGCTAGAATAATCATATGCAATTTGAACGAGATATAATTGTAGCACTTCAATCGATTGCCTCCGATGGCTTAACAAACTTCTTTAAAGCGATTTCTCTGCTGGGCAGTTGGTATGGGTTTATAGTGGTTTTTTTAATATTCTTGTTTTTCAGTCGCAGATTTGCCTTTTATTTTGCTAGCACATTTTTGGGTGGAATCGCATTTAATTATGTATTAAAGATAATAATAGACCGTCCAAGGCCATACGAAACATACTCAAGCATAATTGCGTTCTCTGATGCTATGGGGCAGAGTATGCCAAGCAACCATGCTTTTTGTGCTGTTGTCATATCTTTCTTTGTATGCTTTTTTCTTGTCAAGATGTTGGATAAAAAATGGGCAAAAGTTTTGTGTATTTTTATAATGTCTGTGATAGTTTTGCTTGTGGGCTTTTCAAGAATGTATTTGGGTGTTCATTATTTGACTGATATAATTGCAGGTTATTCGCTAGGAGTGTTATTTTCTTTGGCAGGGCTTAATATTTATAATAAGACGCGAAGGTGGAAATATGAAAGTTGAAACAAAAAATGAAAATGAAACCATGTCGTTTGCAAGGGAATTTGCAAAACAAATAAAGTCGCCATGCGTAATCATATTAAAAGGTGACCTTGGAGCTGGTAAAACTCATTTTGTCAAAGGATTTGTTCAAGGTAAAAAAATCAAATCGCTGGTTACAAGTCCAACCTTTACTATTATGAATATTTATCAAGAAAAAAAATTAAAAGTATATCATTTTGATATGTATAGATTGTCAAGTAGTGAGGAAGCGGAAGAGCTTGGATTTTACGAATATTTTGATCATGACAGCCTAGATGGCATAACAATAGTCGAATGGCCAGAGAATGTTCCGGAATTGGCTAAAAACTATGATATCGAAATTACAATACAAAAGCTCGGTCAGGATAAAAGGCTTATAGAGATTAGCAGGAGGAAATGATGTTAGCAATTTCTACAGCGACAAAAAAAGCATTAATAGCACTCGAATACAATAATAAAAAATTTTATCGGGAGATTGATGCAGATTGCAGTCAGTCCGAACGTATATTAGTGCAAATAGACGAAATGTTGCAACAAGCTGGTGCGAAACTTTATGACATTGACAATTTTGCTTTGGTCATAGGGCCGGGGTCTTTTACAGGGCTAAGAATTGGTGCTTCATTGATTAAGGGTTTTTGTGCTGGTCAAAATAAACATAGGGTAGCTTTAATACCAACATTAGATCTAATTGCATATAGTGTTATCAAACAATATGCTCCAATTCAAAATTTTTCATGCGTCATGAATGCACAG
>CALVOH010000050.1 GCA_944350225.1 uncultured Clostridia bacterium
AAATTTTGCAGTTATAGAGCTTTTACTTTTTAATACTTGTTCAAGTGGCCCATTTGCGACTATCTCTCCACCATGAACGCCAGCATACGGTCCGACGTCAACAATCCAATCTGCTGAGCGCATCGTGTCTTCGTCATGCTCCACAACAATTAAGGTGTTGCCCAAATCTCGCAATCTTTTTAATGTTGCAAGCAATCTGTCATTATCTCGTTGATGCAATCCAATTGACGGCTCGTCTAAAATATATAACACACCAACAAGTCCCGAGCCTATTTGAGTTGCGAGTCTAATTCTTTGTGCTTCACCACCTGAAAGCGTTTCGGCTGATCGAGAAAGTGTCAAATATTCAAGTCCAACGTCTGATAAAAATTTAAGTCTTGCTTTTATCTCTTTTAAAATGCTTTCCGCGATAGCCATTTTGTCGTTTGAAAGTTTTATATTTTCAAAATAAGGCAAAAGTGCTTTAACAGGCATATCGCAAAGTTCAATAATATCCTTTTTGTCTATTTTAACTGCAAGCGCCGACTCATTAAGTCTTTTCCCTTGACAAACTTTGCAAGTTTGATTTGTTAAAAATTTACCAATTTCAAAACGTATAAATTCACTTTTGCTTTCTGCAAGTCTTCTCTTTAAATTAGGTATTAAACCTTCAAAAGTCAAAACTTTACTTCCCCGAAAATGCTCCGCAGTTTTGTTTCGATATTCATCTTCAAACAAATCGAGTTTTTCACCGTTGTTTCCATACAACAAAATTTTTAAGTGATTTTTAGGCAAATCTTTTACAGGAACATTTAGGTCGATATTATATTTTTTTGAAAGCGCATCAAAATAGCGCTTCGCCATGCTTTCTGGCTCATATCTCCAACCAGTCAAATTGAAAGCCCCTTGACTAATAGAAAGATGAGAATTCTTTAAGATCAAACTTTCATCAATATCCGCTATTTCACCCAAACCAGAACAATTTGGACAAGCTCCAAAAGGAGCATTAAACGAAAACAATCTCGGCGAGAGCTCTTCTAATGACCAACCACATGTCGGGCAAGAATAATTTGTTGAAAATAATTCTTGATTTCCATCAAAATCCACAACGGCTAGTCCTTCTGCAAGCTTTAAACATGCCTCCAAGCTTTCAGTTAGCCTTCCTTCGATTCCATCTCTAATCACCAACCTATCAACTACAACTTGAATATCATGTTTAAGATTTTTGTCAAGATTTATCTCTTCATCCAATGTCCACAGATTTCCGTCAACAATGACTCTCACATATCCACTTTTCTTTAAACTTTCAAAAAGCTTTGCAAACGCACCTTTTTGAGCTCTGACAACAGGGGCGAGTAACGTAATCTTAGTCCCCATTTCATGCGACAAAACTGCATCCACAATTTGATCAATGGTCTGACGATCAATTTTTTTATGACAATGAGGGCAATACGTTGTCCCTACGCGAGCAAAGAGAAGCCTAAGATAGTCATAAATCTCTGTTACGGTTCCGACTGTCGATCTTGGATTATGATTTGTCGTTTTTTGATCAATAGAAATCGAAGGAGAAAGCCCTTCTATAGCTTCCACATCTGGTTTTTGCGCCTGCCCTAAAAACATACGAGCATATGAAGAAAGACTTTCCACGTATCGCCTTTGCCCCTCTGCATAGATAGTGCCAAAAGCCAAAGAGGTCTTCCCCGACCCACTAACACCTGTGAACACAATCAGTTTGTCACGTGGCAATGTTAAGTTTACATTTTTAAGGTTGTTTTCCTTAGCGCCAATTATTTTTATCTCTTTTTCCATGATTTAATTATACCTCAAAACATTATTATCAAAAAAATTGTAGTTGTCCTAAAAAATTATACTATTATTTTTTCCCTAGTTTCTTTTTTAAAGAAAGAATTTTGTTTCTTAGCTCAATTGCTCTTTCGAAATCAAGCGAATTAGAAGCTAGTTTCATCATAGATGTCAAACGCTCTATTTCTGCAGGTATATCCTTTTTAGCAATTTCGCCATCACTCACTTTTTTAGTGATTTCTAGTGTGTTTTTGATTTCTTTTTTAATGGTTTTAGGAATGATGTTGTGTGCTTTATTAAACTCATCTTGAATTTTTCTTCGCCTTGCAGTTTCTTCAATCGCCCTCTTCATAGAATCGGTAACTTCATCAGCATACATTATTGCACGCCCATTTTGATTGCGTGCAACACGCCCTACCGTTTGAATTAACGCACCCTCTGACCTTAAAAATCCTTCTTTATCTGCATCAAGAATTGCAACAAGTTCTACTTCAGGCATATCCAACCCCTCTCGTAAAAGGTTGATACCAACAAGAACATCAAACTCTCCACTTCTCAGCCCATTAATTATTTCGACTCGCTCCATTGTGTCAATTTCGGAGTGCAGATATTTCACTTTAAATTTTCTATCGCCCAAATATGTTGTTAAACTTTCTGCCATCTTTTTTGTTAAAGTGGTAACTAGCACACGATTGCCTCGTGAAACAGTGTTCTTTATTTCCATCATTAAATCGTCGATTTGATTTTTAGACGGACGAACTTCAATTGTGGGATCCAAAAGACCCGTCGGCCTTAAAAGTTGTTCAACGACTTGCCCTGCTTTTTCAAGTTCGTATTTTGCTGGTGTTGCCGACACATACAACGTCTGTCCAAGCCTTTCATTAAACTCTTCAAATCTTAAAGGTCTGTTATCTTTGGCTGCTTCAAGTCGAAATCCATAATCAACTAAACTAGCTTTGCGCGCTTTATCTCCATTATACATCGCTCTGATTTGTGGCAAAGTCATGTGGCTTTCGTCGATGATTGTTAAAAAATCTTTCGGGAAATAATCTATTAAAGTAAAAGGTGGCTCGCCAGGTTTTCGCCCATCAAAATAGCGTGAATAGTTTTCGATTCCACTGCAATAACCAAGTTCACTCATCATTTCTAGGTCGTATGCAACTCTTTGTCCAATTCTTTCGGCTTCCAACGGTTTGCCTTGCTCTTCAAACTTTTTTATTGCTTTTTCACGATCAACACTTATCTGTTCAATGGCACGTTGCAATCTTGCAGTCCCCACCGCATAATGTGTTGCAGGGTAAATCGCAGCATAATTGACTTCATTTATCAATGTGCCCGAAACAGGCTCAAACTCATATATTTTTTCAATCTCATCACCAAAAAACTGAACTCTTATTGCCATTTCTGATTGGTTAGCAGGAAAAATATCAAGCACATCTCCTTTTGCGCGAAAGGTAGAACGCTTAAAATCCATTTCATTTCTTGTGTATTGAATGTCAATAAGTTTACGAACTATCTCTTCCCTGCTGACAAAATCGCCTTTTCGTAATGATATATGCAAATTGTAGTATTCTTCTGGGCTACCTAGTCCATATATACATGAAACAGAAGCTACTACTATTGTATCTCGTCTTTCAAGTAACGACGAAGTAGCAGAAGAACGCAACTTATCGATTTCATCATTTATTGACATATCTTTTTCAATATAAGTATCGGTGCTTACTATGTAAGCTTCTGGCTGGTAATAATCGTAATAAGAAACAAAAAATTCCACCCTGTTTTCTGGGAAAAACTCACGAAACTCGTTGCATAATTGTGCAGCCAAAATTTTATTGTGCGCAATCACTAAGGTAGGTCGATTTAATTTTTGAATTATGTTCGCCATTGTAAAAGTTTTTCCACTCCCGGTAACGCCCAGCAATACTTGATCTTTTAAACCATCATTAAAGCCTTCCACAAGCTTGTCTATCGCTTGCGGTTGGTCGCCCGATGGCGAAAATGGAGAATGTAATTTAAAATCTTTCATCTTAACCTTTAAAAATCATTTTTAACACTAATCCAAAAATAAAACTCACTGTTGCCAAAAATAAGCTTCTAAGCACAAGCAAACCGAAAGTCTTTTTTTGCCTTCGACTGTCAACTTCGTAAGTTTGCCCTTTCTTTTTTAATGTTACACAATAATAATACCCCATTTTACTTTCAGAAACAACAAAATCAATATAATTTTCATTTGAAAGTTCACTCATAATCTCATCGATCTCTGAAACTGACAACACAAACTTTTTAGACAAAGCCCCTGCAATCTCGCTTGGCGAAACAAGGCATGTCCTTTTTTTAGGACACACCTTGCATAAATAAGACATAACAAGTTTGGCTTTACGTGACAAAAAACACCTCAAAAAAATAGGTCAAATTTGTTATTGCCTTTGTTTAAAACATTTACACAAAATATGTCAATTCTTCCTGTTAAAACAATTAATTTCGTTAAAAAAGTCGCCAACTTTTAGCGACTCCAATCTTCGTCTTTTTTTACTGCGCATTTTTGTCTTAACTCGTTGATAGTAAGCATTTCATCTTTTCTATCCTGCTCTGCTCGTAAATATTGTTGATAAGCTTTATTAAACTCGTCTGATAATTCGTCAATTCGATAACTACTATACCCCATTCCATCTGGAATGCTGTCCAATTCTTCTTCAATCTTTTTTGCCTCTGCTAGCATTTCCCCCACATATTGTAATTTGTAATTATTTTTACTAATATATTCTTTCGCAAGATCAAAATCAACATTTGTCAATGCAGAAAACAACTCAACAGCATCGTCATTTTCGTTTAAAAGACTGTCATAAAAATCTCTTGGCTCACATTTGCTTTTATCGTATTTTGAAAAATCTACGTCATATTGATCTGCATCCTTAACAATTTGATTAAAAGCATCCATAACAATTTGGATCTCATATGTTGTAATTTTGCTTCTTTTTTCATCAATATTTTTTTTATAAGTTATTAAATCAAAAACGGGTTGAATTAATTTAAATAAAGCTCTTTCTACAGCAACATCATTTTCATTAATTTTTTCTACAATGTTAACACCTTTTACCTTTTCTAATACCCAACTCCCAACAGGAGTTTTAGGGTCAATCGCATCAATGCTTATTCTGTTGAATGCGACATATGGAAAATAGTATTTGACTGCTTTTCTTAATGACTCAACGAGTTCTGGATCGTTTAATTCTTTTAGTTTTTTGTCAAGTTTGTAAACTCGAAGTATACGATCTGTAATTTCTTTTCGCTCATCTTTAAGTGCATTTAATTCTCGCAAATCAATTTCACGATTGCTATTTTTATAAATATTTTCTAATTCAGCTATTTTAAATTCTAATTGCTCTGCTCTTTTTAAATCGTCAAAGTATTGTTTATCTTTATTTCTAGGATCTATTTCAGGGTCAATAATAGTTTCAAATGTCTTAATATATTGTAAAGCATTATTTAAAAATTCCTCTTCACTATATTTTTTTTTAGCCATGCTGACTCCTTTAAAATAAATTATTACTTAATAATACAATTTTAAAATTAAGTTGTCAAGATTAGAATTTATAATTTTCGAAAAATGTCGAAAATATTGGCACATTATTTTTATTTAAAAACAAATAATAAACATATGTTGGACTTAAAATCAAAACTGGTTTTAAAAATATTGCAAAAAGAA
>CALVOH010000051.1 GCA_944350225.1 uncultured Clostridia bacterium
AGAGTGGGAGATATTTTACTTGAAATTGACAGACAGATGGGGCCTTTGAAAAAACAAGCAGAAAATGCAAAGAAGTATCTCGAATTTAAAGCGCAATTGAAAGATTTGGAAGTCAATGCATATGTTTACCAATACGAAAACGCAAGCGATTTTAAAAACAAAATTCGAATTAAATTAGATGCAATTATGGAAGAACTTTCACTGCGTGATAGCGAAATGAACGAGGCGACAAATCAATATAATGAAGCTATGCAAAGATTGGATAACTTTGATGCTACATTATCAAAATTAAACTCGCGTATTTTAGAGTTAACAGTCAATCTAGAAAAACAAGAAGGAGAAACAAAAGTCGCTCGAGAAAGAATTCTTTTTACGCAAAAAGAAAATGATCGACTGAATTTGGATCTCACAAATGCAGAGAAAGCAATTGAATTTGCAACCGAATCAAAAGTTAAAAATGAAAATTTGCAAAAGGATTTAGAAAGCAAATTGGGCTCTTTGCAGACGGCTTTTGATGAGTTGTCACAGCAGTATCATGAAGTGGCACAGGAAATTGATTTTAACGAAGCACAAACAAGTCAGTCTCAACAAAAATTTATCGAAACACTCGGCTCATTATCAGATGCCAAAAGTTCTTTGTCAAAATTTGAAACCGAAAAAGAATTGCTGACATCAAACTTGCAAAATGTAGAAAATCAAATTGTTGATCTCAAACAAAAAATTTCTGAGCAAGAACAAAATTTTTCAGCATTGTCTGCTCAATCAAGTCAAACCTCTGGCGCACTTTCATCAACAGAAAAAGAGAGCGGAGAGGTTATGGCAAAGGCTTCTATTCTCTCAAAGCGCCTACAAGAATTTGAAAACGATAGGCAAAACAAAGCGACTGAATTAAAAGTTTTTGAAAACAGATTAAAACTGTTGTCAGATATGCAAGCAGAATTTGAAGGATATAATTATGCTGTTAAAAAACTGTTAAAACTTTCAGCGAACGCAAATTCTCTGTCAAAAAACATTGTGGGCGTAGTCGCTTCATTAATAAAAGTGCCTGAAAAATATGAAACCGCGATTGAGGTAGCGTTGGGGTCAAGTGTTCAAAACATCATTACATATGACGAAGATGGTGCTAAAGAACTCGTTGAATATTTAAAACAAAATCATTTTGGTAGAGCAACATTTTTGCCTATTTCATCTATGAAAAGAAGGAGCATATCCACAGCTCCAATTAGAAATATGCACGGATATATTGGAATAGCAAGCGAACTCATTTCATATGACAATAAAATCGATAATGTTGTTTCCGGATTGCTTGGCGGAACAATTATTGTTGAAAAATTGGTTGATGCAATTCAAATGTCAAAGGCAAGTGGTTATGCTTATAAAATTGTTTCGCTAGATGGTGACGTTATCAATCCACAGGGTTCAATAACTGGTGGAAGCAAAAAAAGTGAAGCAGTTGGTTTGATGAGTCGTGAAAGGGAAATCGACACGTTAAAGAATGAAATCGAATCCTTAAAAAACTATTTGCAAAACGCAGAGACAGAAAAATCATCACTTGTAAAAGAAAATGAAATGGCAAAAGAACGCCTACAAAAACTTATTGATAGAAAAAATCAGCTTTCTGTAGAACTCACATCAATTAAAGCAAAAATTGAATCTATCGAAAACTCTATCAAAGAATCAAAGGATACTTTGACTGTTTTGCAAATGGAAAGAGATACTATTTCAAACAAATTAAAATTGGTTAGCGAAGAATGTGAGAAATCTGCTCTTCTAAAATCTGCTCTTTCGGGAAATGAAAGCGATGCTAGTTCGTTATTTGAAAACAAACGTGCGCAGACAGAAAAATTAAGAAAAAAACGTGAAGAATTGAGTGCAAACTTAACAACAGTCAAAGTTGAAATCGCTTCTATAAAAACTCAATTAGAAAACGTAAAATCCGAATCTATCAGGCTTGCAAATGAAATAGGCGCGCAAAATGAAAACATTCGACTTTTAAAAGCACATATCGATGACAATTTGTCATTTATTGAATCTGCAGAAGATTTGATAAAAACTCGCCTTGCTAGTGCACCTCGAAGCAAAGCAAAAGAGGAGTTAGACCTTTTAAGTCAAAAGCAAAAGCAAACAGAAGATGAAAAGATCCAGTTGTCTGCACTTTTAAGGACTCTCGACACAAAAAAGACAGGGCTGATGGAAGAATTAAATCGCATCAACGACAAAAAGTACAGAGAAGAAATGAATCTTGCAAAAGTAGACCAGGACATTGAAGTTATGCAGGAGAGAATATTTGAGGAATATTCACTTTCTTACAACGATTGTCTTGACCTTAAAAGGCCAGATTTTGATATTAAAACGGCAATGCCAGAGATTGCACATATTAAAAGGTCAATATCTGCTCTTGGCCCAATAAATGTAAATGCAATCGAAGATTGCTCAGCGCTATTAGAAAGACACAATTTGCTTTCAGCACAATCTGATGATTTAAAGAAAGCTGAAGATGACTTGACAAAAATTATTAAAGACCTTTCGAGCATTATGATTGAAAAATTTACTAGCGAGCTTGAAAAAATTAATGAAAGCTTTAAAATAACCTTCCGTGAATTGTTTGGAGGAGGAAACGCAAAACTAGAACTTGTTGACCCCGAAAATCCTCTTGAATCAGGGGTTGAGGTGTTTGTTCAGCCACCAGGAAAGAAAATACAAAACATGTCGTTATACTCTGGTGGTGAAAAATCTTTGACCGCTATGGCAATAATATTTGCTATCCTTCGCATTAAGCCTTTACCATTCTGCCTATTTGACGAAGTTGAAGCAGCACTTGATGATTCAAACGTTGAAATAGTGGATAAATATTTAAAGAAATTGTCAGATGAAACGCAATTTATTCTTATCACACACAAAAAACCTACCATGGAATATGCTGACTCACTTTTTGGTGTTACCATGGAAGAAAAGGGAGTGTCAAAAATTGTTTCTGTAAAACTTTCAGATGCTATCAAACTTGACCAATCTGCATAGAGGAGTGAAAATGGGACTGTTAAAAAAAATAAAAGAAGCATTAAGAAAAACAAGGGAAGCTTTTTCTAGAAAAATTGACGCTTTGCTTTCTCACGGTGAGCTTGACGATGATTTTTTTGATGAACTAACTGATATATTAATTTCCTGCGATCTTGGAGTAAAACCATCAATGCAGATTGTGGATGAACTTAGAATTTACGCCAGAAAAAACAAAATTCGCACTGCAATCGAGGTTAAACAAGCATTAAAAATAATACTTGCAAGTCAACTTGAAGACGCGCCAAAAGTGGAGTTTAATTATCCTGTAGCAATTACTATCATTGGCGTAAATGGAGTTGGGAAGACTACTACGATAGGGAAGCTTGCAAAATACTTTCAAAATCAAAAAAAATCTGTTACTTTGGTTGCCGGCGATACTTTTAGGGCTGCCGCAAGCGAACAACTTACTATGTGGGCAGAAAGGTCAAAAACCAGGATTATTAAACACGCAGAAGGCGCTGATGCAGCAGCAGTTGTTTTTGATGGAATTGCTAGTGCAAAAGCTAAAAACACTGATGTTTTGATTATAGACACAGCAGGACGCTTGCACACAAAGACAAATCTGATGGAAGAATTAAAAAAAATTGGCAAGGTTACTGCGAGAGAATATCCTGAAGCTCAGAGATTGACATTTATCGTTTTAGATGCAACAACGGGGCAAAATGCTTTAAATCAAATCACAGCTTTTAACGAGAGCATAGCTATTGATGGGATTATACTTACCAAACTTGATGGGACGGCAAAAGGTGGCGTTGTAGTAGCAATAGAGAGAGAGCTTAAAAAACCGGTCGTATTTATTGGAACAGGAGAGGGTATTGATGATTTAGAACCATTTAACGCAAAAGAATTTGTTGAAGAGATGTTTTAAAACATCGTTTACGAATAAAAAATACAAGTCAAACTGCTGACTTGTTTTTTTTATTAAAGCATAAATTAAACATTTTAATATGTCCAAGCAAAATTCGAAAATTTTCGACATATACATCTTTCTAAAAGGAGAGTTTTTGTGTTCGAAAGTTTACCGTTTTTTTTGTCAAAATTAAGATGTTTTACGGCATTTATTAACAATACAGAAGGGTTTCCAAAACCTTTAACAAAGGAAAAGGAAAAAGAACTTCTAATAAAATATCGTGAAAAAGGTGATATGCAGGCAAGAAGCAAACTCATTAATCATAATCTTCGTTTGGTGTCTCATATTGTAAAGAAATATGCAGGCTCTGTTACAATCGAAGTTGATGATTTAATATCTGTTGGTGCGATAGGTTTAATTAAAGCTATTGACAGTTTTGATTATGAAAAAGGTGTGGGACTTGCAACTTACGCATCGAAATGTATCGACAACGAAATATTGATGCTAATAAGAGTAAATAAAAAACACAAAGATGTCGTTTCATTATCAAGTAAATTTGCATCTGATAAAGATGGAAACGAAGTTCTTCTAATGGATATCATAGAATCCGATGAGGAAGAAGTCGAAGATGCTGTTTCCTCATCATTTATTATGGAGAAGATTAACACCGCTATAAATAAAAATTTAAGCAAACGCGAAAAAGAAATAATAATAAAAAGGTACGGCCTTAACGGTCAAAAAGTTTACACTCAAAAGGAGTTGGCAGAAGAACTTGGAATATCTAGAAGTTATGTTTCTAGAATAGAGGCGAAAGCTTTGGAACTGATAAAAGATGATTTGTCAAAAAATTATTATGATAAAGGCGAAAATTAATTGATTTTTTAAAAATTATATTGTAAAATGCATTTACAAAGGGAGTTTTGTGCGTTGGATAAGGATAAGTTTTATGTCGTATTAACTAAATTGATTTTACCGCTTTTCACCGGTTCTGTTTTAATGGGTGAAGAGGAGTCCAACGCAAGAGAATCTGAAATAGCAATAGGCAAACAAAATTCTTTACTTATCAAGCCTAACAAATCAGCAGATTATAGATTTATTATAAAAAAGGGGATTTTTAAATCCCCTTTTTTACTACACTTCAATATATTCTTTTAAACGTTTACTTCTATTGGGATGTCTAAGCTTTCTAAGTGCTTTTGCTTCAATTTGTCTGATACGTTCTCTTGTAACGCCAAACAATTGACCAACTTCTTCCAAAGTTCTTTGTCTTCCATCATCCATAC
>CALVOH010000052.1 GCA_944350225.1 uncultured Clostridia bacterium
TATCTTCGGAATACTTACCAAATGGATATGCAAAAATCTTTGTCGTAAACCCACACTTATCTTTAAAACAATTTTCAAGCTTTTCAACATCATCTGTTAGATTTTTTTTATATTCTTCAAAACCTTCGCTGGATTTTTTTCCAATACCATACCTTGGCTCAAAGCTATGCATATTGTATGTGTGGTTTCCTATTTCAAAAAACTCATTTTCTTGCAACAGTTTTATTTCTTCCCACGTTAAATGCGAATAATTTGGGTTGTCAAAATCACCACTAGAAGTGCTAAACTCAGTGTATGCACCTACAATATTTATTGTAGCTTTAAAGCCCATTTCTTCAAAAATAGGTTTTGCATAATAATAATTGTTGTAATGTCCATCATCGAATGTTATTACAATAGGTTTTTTAGGCAAATCTTTTGTGCCTTCACAAAAATTAATTAAATCTGACACAAATACGCTCTCGTATCCATGTGATTTTAACCAAATTAAATCACTTTTTAAATCATCGGGTGAAACGATGTACTCTCCTTTTCGTGATTTTAATATAGAATGATACATTATTATTGGCACAGCGACCACATCTTCTGCCACAGAAGAGTTGGACGGAGAAGTGTTTAACAGCACAATTAAAACAAAGATAATAAAAATCGATAAAATTCTTTTCATACACGTATTTTATATAAATTTGCAAAAATAATTCATTTTTGGATTTTGACAAATTAAAATATCAAATATCTATTATTTTTATTTTTAACCAATTCAATTCAATTGACATATTATCTTAAAAAATGTATTATAAGTTAAAGGAGGATCATATGGCAAAGCAAACTAAAAGATCTACATCAACAAGAAGTTCAAGTGGTGTTTGGGGATTAAACAAAGTGTCATTTTGGCTTATTGTTGCAGCAACAATACTCTACGCCGTAGCATTGATTTTGTCGGCATGCGGAGTTTCGTCAATTGCAGTTTCTGCCTTACAAGGAATTGCTGCTGCTGCAATGATTATTATTGTTGCAATTTTAGCATGGCGTTATGTTAGACCAAAACCTGCCGTTTGGAAAGTTTTATATTTTGTCTGCTTGTTGATTATAATCGCAGGAATAATTGTTCCATTGGTTATAGGATAAAACTTTTAAAATATTTACGTTTTAAACAACAAAACAAAAAGTGCTCTACGAATTGTAAAGCACTTTTTAATTTGAAAAATAAAATTACACACAAAATACACATAATTTAATGAAATATTTGAAATTTTGCCTGTTAATTAATTTATTGATTTTTTTATGATCTTTTTCCTATTAAATTTGATAAAATATATTTTAATGAAATTTAAAAAAATGCTTGATTTAAACAAAAAAGTTGTGTATAATAATTTTCGTCTATGGAGGATTGGCTGAGTGGTTTAAAGCGGCGGTCTTGAAAACCGTTGATGTGAGAGCATCCGCAGGTTCGAATCCTGTGTCCTCCGCCAATTTTTTTTAATTGATTAAAAAAAAGAAGTTTGATTTAACTTCTTTCATTTTTTATCTTTCAAAGATTTTTTCTCTCATCACCTGCTTCGGAACAGTCGCTACTATTTTTGTTTTTGCCCCCAATTCTAATTCGTCCAACCGTTTAGGTTTAGCCATTTTTTTGCCACTGTTTAACAACCTAATAAATTGTTCCGGTCTTTGTGGAGCAGCTATAACACTTCTATATTCGTGTGCGAGTTGACTTCTATTGATCTCCCTTATGTCTTCTATCTTCCTTCTAGGGTCTTCATCTTTTCGATATGTACATATATGGTGATCATTCGACAACAAATAAAGATTAAAATATGATGCTTCAGCAACATTGACGGCATCTAATGTCGGCAACTTGTTTTCTAAAAAATATCCTTTTTCGCAGTATTTGTCTACAAGCAGATCTACTTTGCCTGAAAATTTAGATTTTGCATTTTCGTTCACTTCAAGCAAAACAATATTTCTTTCAACAAATTTTTTTACACGACCAAAATACTTTCCTTTATTACTGGTAAGTTCTTTTCTAACCCCAGGCGTTATACAAAAACAAATATTAGAACTTCTACCCATTTTTGACATTACGTTTCTTTGCAATAGTTTGCCTAAAGCGTTTAGATATTCTCTTTTTATGCTCTGATTTCTTTCCTTTTTGGATTTGCAACAAAAAAACGCCATATCAATCACCACACACGTGTCTAACGCTACTAGAATAAAGTTATCTCTACCCTCTTTGTTTTTTACAGGAATTTTTTCTCTCGTTTTTATCTTTTCAACTTTTTTGTTAGTCTTAATATTCTTTATCATAATTTGGACCTCTTTACACTATATAATTTTCCCATAGCACTTCTCTTTAGATCTATTAAATTACAAAAGTCCTCATATGACAATTTGTCATCGTCTAGTTTTCTGTCAAGAATTTCAATTATATTTTCTAAATGTTGAATCTTCTCTTGAAAAGAAAATTTGGACATGTCATTGTTTATCATTGCATGAATATCTTGAATGCTAATCTCCATCAACAACCTCTTACGTTTTAATTTTAAAATATACTTTTATATTTTAATATAACTTCAAACATTTTTCAATATATTTTTTCAAACTGTTACATTTTATATCACTTAAAAGCCTTTTAAAATAAATTTATTGACATGTTTGCACGTTTTGATTATAATAATAGAGCGTTATTCTTTTGCAAGAGTGGCGGAATGGCAGACGCGCTGGTTTCAGGTGCCAGTGACTGTTAAAGGTCATATGGGTTCAAGTCCCATCTCTTGCACCAAATGTGCCATTCCGACACTAGTGGCGGATGGGGTCCCCGAAAACACTCGCTGTTTTTGGGGTTCAGTGGCAGACGCGCTGGTTTCAGGTGCCAGTGACTGTTAAAGGTCATATGGGTTCAAGTCCCATCTCTTGCACCAGACAAAACCGACATCCTGTCGGTTTTTTAATAAACTTAAAGGGACTTGAACGGGCGGTAAAGAAAAGTTGTTTATGAGCATTTTTTCGCTTCAGTACTATGAAATAAAATTTTTCTTCTCATTGCTTTTGGCAAGTTCGTCCCACATCTTGTGTTAATAAAATAACCAACAGAAAAAATAAAGTCGATTTTTTTAATATTTAAAATATAAATAACAATTTTTTAGTTGTCAATTTTATTAAAAAAGTTATTTGTTATTGTTTAATAACTTTCAATTTGCTATTTATGTTTTTCTAGTAACTTTATTATGTATTTTTTTGTTGAACAATTTTGGTTGCGTAAAACATACCTGATGTCTCTTTCAACACTTTCTGCACTAACATTGTATTTTTTTGCGATTACAGGAAACACTTGCTTATAAAGAGGTAAGTGGCCACATTTTGGAAGCGAGAGTATTATAGCATCTATAAGATACTTATATCCCTTCCTTTTTTTATCTAATCTTCTCATTTGTTTTAATATCTCGTTTTCAAAAACCAAAATATACCTCCTTTATGTAACACACTGTTACAAATATTATATTAACTTAGTGTTAGTATAAAGTCAAGAGGAATTGACAATATTCGACAAAAAAGTAGGTGTAGTATGAAAGGTTTAAAAGAGATTAGAAAAAAGAAAGGATTAAATCAACTTTACGTAGCAACAAAATTGAATATATCTCGTGAAGCACTTTCATACTACGAGAATGGAAAACGAGAACCAAGTTTTGCCACCTTAAATGCTATGAGCAACTTTTTTAATGTTTCTATCGATTATTTAATTAACGGCAAAGAATTTGCAAAAAAATAAAAACAGCACTGCATGTGCTGTTTTTTTATATTTCATTCATTTAAACGTGTTCGAGAAAAATTTTGTAAAATTTAAAGCTCTCAAACAAATCAAATTTAGAAATTACTTCCCAAGGTGCGTGCATAGACAAAACCGAAACGCCAGCATCAATAACTTCCATTCCATATTCTGCAAATACAAACGACACAGTTCCTCCACCACCTGCATCAACCTTTCCCATTTCAGTAAATTGATATTTTATGTCATTTTCGTCCATCAATTTTCTTAACAAGGAAATATATTCGGGGTTTGCATCGTTTGAACCTCTTTTCCCATTGCTTCCCCCATATTTACAAAAAGCAACACCATGATTTAATCTCGCCTCCGCCCTTTTGTTTGACGAATCTGGCCAATTTGGATCAAATCCCGCAGTAACATCGCATGAAACCACCTGGCTTTTGTTTAAACATCTTTTGAACCTTAACTCGTTATATTCTCCTGCCAGCGCCATTACCTCTGCTACCATATTTTCAAAAAATTTGCTCTTCATTCCCGTGGCTCCAATAGAGCCTATTTCTTCTTTGTCTGCCCAAACGACCACTTGTGGTCTATCATATTTTGTGGCACTTGTCAATGCCTTAATGCAAGCAAAAGCCGAAGATCTGTCATCATGGCCATAGCCTATTATCATGCTTCTATCCAAACCAAAATCTCTTGCCTTGCCTGCTGGAACAACTTCGATTTCCGAAGAAATAAGATCGTCTTCCTCTATGTTTAAATTTTTCAAAACATTTAAGAATGTGTCTTTCGCACTGCCATCGCCAGTTTTAGTTCCTGCAACCAAATCTAGTTTTTCGCCTTGTATGTTGCCTTGCGACGTAGCCTTGTCTAAATGTGGCAACAAGTCAGTAACGCCAAACACTGGGTCGTTTTCATCTTCTCCGATTTGAACATCTATCTTCGTCCCATCTTTTTTACAAACCAAACCATGGAGTGCAAGTGGCAATGCCGTCCACTGATATTTTTTAATTCCTCCATAATAATGCGTATCAAGCATACAAAATTCACTGTCCTCATAAACTGGTCTGTTCTTCAAATCAAGACGAGGGCTGTCAATGTGCGCACATAAAACGTTCATGCCATTTTCAAAATCTGCTTTTCCAATCACAAAAGCAACCAATGCTTTGTTCATATTGATCGCGTAAACTTTATCGCCTGGTTTTAATTTTTTTTGTGATTTTATTGCTTCGTCGAGTTTAATAAAGCCCTCTTTATCCAACAATCTAGAAAAATATTTTATACATTCTCTCTCGGTTTTACAACCACTTAAAAAATCCTTGTATTCTTGGCAAAATTTTTCTTTCTTTTCTTCATCTTTTGATGTTTTATTTTTATTAATAGAAATAACTTTTCTCATAA
>CALVOH010000053.1 GCA_944350225.1 uncultured Clostridia bacterium
ATTTAAAGAGTTTTTTGCCAAAAAGATAGAAGGAGGCAAAAATGAACAAAACACAACTAATTGAAAATTTAAGTAGCATTACTAATTTAAGTGTAACAGAATGCAGAAAAGTAGTCGATGGTCTTAATTTTTTAATATTTGACGCATTAAAAAAGGGAGAGATTATTTCTTTTAACAAAATAGGCAAATTTTATATTAAAAACATGCCAGCACGACAAATGAAAAATCCTAAAACTGGTCGAAAGTACTGCATTGATAAAAGAAAAATTGTCGCCTTTAAAATCAGTAACAATTTAAAAAAGAGTATCATTTGAGTTTGAAAACCACACAAAGTTTGATAAAATTAAAATGTGTTAATAGCAGGAAAAAATTTTAAAAACAATCTTTTGTTGGCGCCACTAGCGGGTTTTAGTGACGTAGGATTTCGCGTCGTTTGTTCTTTGCAAGGGGCTGAAATTACGTTTTCAGAAATGCTTTCGGCGCAAGCTTTAAAATATGACTCTAAAAAGACCAAAGATATGACTATTGTTCATGCGAAAGAAAAGTTTAAAGTAGCACAAATTTTTGGGCACGATCCGTTTGATATGGCGGCCGCTGCGAAAAATGAAGTATTGAGCAAATTTGATGGGATTGATATAAATTTTGGCTGTCCAGCTCCAAAAATAGTGAAAAATGGAGACGGCTCAGCACTTTTAAAGGATTTGCCACTTCTTTCAAAAATAATTTATGAAGTTAAAAAAGCTACAACAAAACCTGTTTCGGCCAAGGTGAGAATAGGTTATGATAAAAATGATATCGTCAATATTGTGCGAGCATGTGAGGACGGTGGAGCTGATTTTATCACGGTGCATGGAAGGACGAAAACGCAAGGCTATTCAGGATTTGTGGATTTGGAAGCAATTGCGCTAGCTAAAAGTGTTTCGTCTATTCCCGTGATAGGAAATGGCGATGTGAAAGATTTTCTCTCTTACAAAAAAATGCTTTCAACAAACGTAGATGGGGTGATGATTGGTCGAGGGGCGGTAGGCCGACCGTGGATTTTTGCAGAACTTCTTTCCAATCCCGTTGGCAATATTTTTGATCTGTTGAATATACATGTTGATCTTTTAAGAACGTATTATCCTGAAAAGTGGTTGACACTTTATTTAAGAAAGCATTTTTTGGCGTATGCAAACACGTTTAATGCTAAATCGGACACAAAAAAATTTCTTTCAACAAGTCAAAGCATTGACGAGAGTTTGAAAATATTGAAAGCTGAGTCTAAACATTTTGATATATTTTGAAAAAGTAGTAAAATGCCTATAAGATTAGGAGGAAAAATGAAAAGAAGTATCAGAGATTTGGTTGGGCTAGAAGGGAAGAGGATATTGTTAAGGACCGATTTTAATTTGCCTATGAACAAGGTTGGTAGAATAACTGATACAACCAGGGTAGTTAATGAACTTCCAACAATTCGTTATTTGGTAGAACGTGGAGCCAAGGTCATTATTTGCTCTCATTTAGGCAGACCGAAGGGATTTGATTTTAGGCTTTCTTTGTGGCCTATTGCTTTAATACTTATGAAATATTTTCCAGGAAAAGTTCAGTTTGCTCATAAGGTTATAGGCAAAGAGGTCGTCGAACAAGTAGCTAGCATGTCAAACGGTTCGATCTTATTATTGGAAAACGTAAGGTTTTATAAAGAGGAGACGGAAAACGATCCCGAGTTTGCAAAACACCTTGCATCACTTGCTGACATTTATGTGAACGATGCATTTGGGGTGGCGCACAGAAAACATGCTTCAACTTTTGGTGTTGCAAGACTTTTGCCAAACGCTATTGGCTTTTTGATGGAAAATGAAATCAACACTATTGAAGATGCCATAGAAAATCCTAAAAAACCTTTTGTGGCTATCTTTGGTGGAGCAAAGGTTCAGGACAAAATAAAGGTGATTTTGAATATAGCAAAAGTGGCAGATGCAGTTTTAATCGGGGGAGCTATGGCATATTCATTTTTAGTCGCGCAGGGATATACTGTTGGCCAAAGTTTGATTAGTGCAGACAATGTGAGTAGCGCTTCACAAATTTTGGACGAAGTGAATGCTATGGGGAAAAGAATAATTTTGCCAATCGATCATATAGCATATAATCTAGCAGACAAAAAAATGAAGTCTTTTGAAACCGATGTCTTGTCTGGCGATATGGTTGGCGCGGATATAGGGCCAAAAACTGTAAAATTGTTTGAAGAGGAGATTGCAGGGGCAAGGCAAATCGTTTGGAATGGACCGTTGGGTAAATATGAAGATGACGAATTTAAAGCAGGAACGTTTAAAATTGCAAAGGCAATTGCACGCGCGAAAGCTTATAGCATAGTTGGTGGAGGCGACAGTGTGAGTGCAGTTAAACAAGCCAAGTGTGATAAACTTATAAATCATATATCTACCGGAGGGGGCGCGACTTTGAAATTGATGAGTGGCGAAACACTTCCAGGTATAGACGTTATTCAGGAGAAGTATATATGAAAAAGTTGTTAATAGGTAATTTTAAAATGAACCAAAATCCATCACAAACAAAACAATATATTATGAAGTTTGTGGCAGGATTTAATGGCAATCGTGCAGATGTTGTGCTATGCCCATCTTTTGTCTCTCTGCCGATCTCGTCTTTTTTGACGAAAGGAACTCTTGTTAAAATAGGTGCGCAAAATGTTAGCGACGAAGAAGAGGGTGCCTTTACAGGCGAGATAAGTGCGCAGATGCTTAAAGATATAGGTGTAGAATATGTGATCATTGGTCATAGTGACAGACGCTTAAAATACAAGGAATCCGACAAGCTTATCAACAAAAAAATTAAAACAGCATTAAAAAATGGTTTAAAATGTATCGTATGCGTTGGAGAATCACTCGCAGATCGCAACACGGGCAAAACGTTTGATGTTATAAGGCATCAAATCGAAGAATGTGTGAGAGGGTTATATGAAAACGAATTGGAAAGTGTTATCATCGCTTATGAGCCTATTTGGGCAATAGGGACAGGGCAAAATGCTAGTGTAAAAGATGTTGAAAATGCAGCAAAGGTTGTGCGCAAGGTTATTTACGAAAGTTACTCCGAAAAAGCTAGCAGAGATATTCAAGTGCTCTATGGCGGTAGTCTAAATGAAAAAAATGCTGGAGCACTTTTAAATTGCGCAGGAATTGATGGCGGACTCTTTGGGAAGTTATCACTTAATGTCAACCAGTTTTTGGACATCGCAAACAATATCAAATAATCTAAAACAAACACTTTACAAAGGTTATTTCAAAAGGTTATAATAAAATATGGCAGAAAAAAACAACAATATGGCATTATATAGAAAGTATCGTCCTCGAACATTTGAAGAGGTTGTGGGGCAACAGCATATTACAAAAACGCTTGCAAATCAAATTTTGGCAGGCAAGCTTTCGCATGCCTATTTGTTTACAGGCTCGCGTGGAACGGGCAAAACAAGTGTGGCAAAAATCTTTGCAAGAGCAGTCAACTGCTTAAACAACACGACTGGTTCGCCTTGTGGAGAATGCGAAGCGTGTAAAAGGCTTTCAGCAGAAAACGATGTAAACATAGTTGAGATAGATGCCGCTTCAAACAACCGTGTTGATGACATTAGAGAGTTGCGAGAAAAAGTTAAGTTTGCTCCTATTGATTCAAAATATAAAGTTTATATTATTGATGAAGTCCACATGCTTTCGGATAGCGCCTTCAATGCTCTTTTGAAAACTCTAGAAGAGCCACCTCAATATGTGATTTTTATTTTAGCAACAACAGAAGTTCAAAAGTTGCCAGCGACGATACTTTCACGATGCTCTAGATTCGATTTTAGATTGTTGTCGATTGAAGATCTTTGTAAAGTGCTTACAAATGTTTTTGAAAAAGAAGACATTGATGCCGAACCAGAAGCGATTAAATTAATTGCATCGGCAGGAGAAGGGAGCGTTCGAGATACGTTGTCAATTGCTGATTCAATAAATGCTTACGCGAGAGGGCATATCACAAAAGATGATGTTTTAAAGGTGCTAGGTACGACCGACCACGAACTTTTAATCAATTTTTTTGATAAAATCATAGATAAAGATATAGGTGGCGTGCTTGAAGAGATAAACGAAATAGATTGCAGTGGCAAAAACCTCGCTATCTTTGCAAAGGATTGTGCAAAACACGCGAGAGATTTACTGATTTGTAAAACTTGTCTGCAACCAAATGAGATATTGAATTTACCAGATGATATCATAACAAAACTGATGCAACAGAGTGATCGAGCAACAGACAAGCAATTGATAGAATATATGCAACTTTTTTCAGCATGTGAAGCAGATTTAAGGTATGCTCTTTCTACGAGATTGTTAGTTGAGAATGTTGCTATCTCATGTATAAATGGAGATTATCAAAAAAAAAATTAATTAAGCCACTCGCGACAAATATTTCTACAAATGTTCGAGAAATTTGGGGGAAAGTCGTTTTGTTTTTGAAAGAACACAAACACGTTGCATTGCACGTTGCGTGTGGCGATATTACAGATGTCAAAATCGTAGACAAAAATTTGATTATAGCGACTGCTGATACAACCGTTCAAGGTTTGTTAAACGATGGCAAGCGAGAAATTGAGAGAGCTCTCAGTTGGCAGGGAGTTGAAATGGGAGTTGTAATTGAAAAATCGGAATTACTCCCAAGCGAAATTGAGTTAGACAAACAGAAACTCGAAAAATTGTTTGGCGAAAAATTAAAAATTGTTAAATAAGGAGGAAAATATGGCTTACGGATTTGGCGGAGGTTTTGGCGGAGGAAACATGCAACAGCTTATGCGTCAGGCTCAAAAAATTCAACAACAAATGCAACAAGCAAGAGAACAGTTGAACGAAGAAGAGTTTGTTGGATCTTCTGGCGGGAGTATGGTTGAAGTTACTATGCTTGGCAACAAAACTTTAAAAACTGTTAAAATAAAAAAAGAGGTCGTCGACCCAGATGATATTGAAATGCTAGAAGACCTAGTAGTCTCTGCGATCAATGATGTAATGGCAAAAATTGATATAGCAGAAAAA
>CALVOH010000054.1 GCA_944350225.1 uncultured Clostridia bacterium
AAAAGAAAGGCAATTTGCAATGGAAGAAAAAATAGAAAAATTCACTATATTTAAAAATACCTATAAATTATTAAGAATGCTTAAAGAAACTCAAGCTTATAACAATTTAAAAGATTTTATGGAAAGAAAAGACACCGTCATTATGGGAGGAAGCGCAGGTGCTTTAATTTTTGGCAAATCGATTGATACATGCCTTGATGATGGCTTGGGCATAAAAAGTATATGTGATCATAATCTTGTTGGGCTTCAAGATACAAGAGGTTATGATTGTTTGAATGGATATTCTCTTTTACCACATTATAAAAAGAAAGAAGACCAAATTGCTTTAACAAATCAAAGAGTTGAACGATTAATTAAAGAAGGATATAAGTTAATTTGTTTGCCAGAAGAAACAAGTGTTTTTGTGAATAATGGGAATATTTCCGTTGTTGGTAAAAGACCTATAGAAATAATTAACGACACTACAAAAAATACTATTGAAACAGAAAGAGAAATATCATTATAACCATAATTTAATAGAAGCAGGATAAGGAAATAGGCTCAAAATCTTTTTTTAGGTGAGATATACTCAAAAAATATGTTTTTAAAAAATTATTTTGTTTGATTTTAATTTATTTTTTAGCATAATTATTAATCGAATTATTTATGTGTATTTTTTACGTTACAGCGCGTAGTAAAATTTTGTTATTCAAAAATCATACATTTTTGATTATAATTTTTTCATAAATGTTGGCATGATAACTGGAGCAACAAAAAAATTTTGAATATTTTATAGGCAATCTCTTAAATCTTCAATTTTATGGTTTCTTAAAACCAAGTTCATTTTCTTCTTGGTTTCTATTATAATTTTTTTCTTCATATATTGTCGTAACTGATCCTTTTTGTTTTTGTCCGTTAATGTAATCTAAATGCTTGTGATAAAGTTCTTTGCTATACCAAACAACATCGTCGACGACAATCCTGCCTTGTTTAATTAATATTTCCAATGCCTCTTGCTCGGACATCGTATTCTTTTTCGATGGCTCAAATTCCATTCCATTCCACTGCCAGATTTGTGGAGACATTACATCTATCGTATTTTGTATTGCTTGTTTTTTTGACAATGAGCCAAATAACACATCTTGTTTGACAAGACCTATTTTTTCTATTTCTTCCATTAATTTCTTTTCTGCTGAAGCAACGGTATCTGTATTAAAATCAACAATAATAGAAATTCTAAATCGGACATTACCCTTATTTGAATAAGGTTTTATAAGTGTTTGCCCTTTATGTTTTAAGTAGGCATCAACAATTTTCTTGTTCGTTTCATCAAGCATTTCATAATTACAAGAAATTCCAATTTCATTTTCAGTATTTGAACCACAAGATTCTGTGCGAATATTTAAGTCATATAAATACTCAACAGCGCGAATGAATGGCGTTGCAACAATATATTGTAAACCTTCTCTGTCGCATATTATTGCTTCTGAACCCACGACCCTTACTAAATGACTAGGACAATTGGGTGATTCGTTTATATTTATATTCTTTAATAATTTTTTATAGTTTATAATTCTCATAACTACTCCTTACATGGCTAAAAACATTTTGTTTTGGTTTTTATATTAAGCATTGCATTGCAATCTTTTATTTTGCCACTCTATAGAACAAAATTATTATAACATAAAAAAAGAATAATTCAATACTGCTAAAGTATTTTTTTGTTTTTTTGAAATTCCAACTAACCGCAAAAAATAATTATTTTATAAAAAAACAAAGTGTTCACAAAAGAGTGCAGAGCGTCGCTATAAGATTTTCTTAAGAGAATTTAAAATTTATATTCAAAAATATAAATTTATTGATAATGCGCAAAATGAATATAGAATTGAAAAAGAATTTAAGAGATTAATTAAATTAAAAAGAAAAAGACAACAGTTTTTAAAAATAAAAAATTGAATGTAAATGATATAATATAATTCTCCATAAAACTATGTAAACAATTTTTATATTCACCTGTTAAAAAAAAGTATCAGCATTACAAACTTTTATGTTACAATAAAAAGGGAGAACATCATAATGGGCGGAGATGTTATAAATAAAAATATAATTGAGACTGAAAGGTTAATATTAAGGCCATGGAAGATTAACGATGCTGAAGCAATATGCGAAGGTTTGAACAATTTTGATGTTGCAAAATTTTTAACAGTTCCATTTCCTTATACTATAGAAGATGCAAAAAATTTTATAAATACAAGAATTGCAAACCCAAACACGAGGCAAAAAAGCTATTTTGCAATTGTTATAAAAAATAGTGGGAAAGTTATTGGAGGGACAAATATTTGTATGGATGAAAAATACGTAGCAACAGGTGGAATTTGGCTAAACGCTAAATATCATGGTCATGGTTATGGAACAGAAGCAATGAAAGGCAGAGCTAATTATTGTTTTAACAAGTTAAAAGCAGTTTGTTTGTCAAATGGATATTTGGAAGGCAATGAAGTTTCTTATAAAATGCAAAAAAAATTAGGTTATGTAACAACTGGAGTAATTGCAGAACGGGATTGTCCAGCCCGTGGTAAAAAAACTAAGGAAATAAAAACTATGCTTCTAAAAGAAGATTTTATTAAATAATTATCAATATTGGGAGTAAAAGTAAATTTTAAGTCAAAGTCGTCGCGGTGTGATTGGAGCCTTTTGGCTCCTGTCAAATTGTCATTTGACCGAACCCACGTTTCGTAAATAAGCGTCTGGGGGCGAATTGTTTTTTTTAGATAATTATTATGTGATTTTGTCAATGTAATATGTTTAAGCATTTGATTTTTTGACCAGTGGTGTGTTATAATTAACTCATTAAAGGAGTCGTCATGGAGAAAAGTTACTCACCTGAATTGTTCGAAACGAAAATTTATCAAAATTGGTTAGACAAAAATTATTTCACTACTAAGCCTGACGGAAGGGAACATTACAGCATTGTTATGCCACCACCAAACGTTACTGGTAAAGCACATATTGGGCATGCCCTCGACAACACCATGCAAGACATTTTAATTAGAACGAAAAGAATGCAGGGCTTTAACACTCTTTGGGTGCCAGGCACTGATCATGCCGCAATAGCCACTGAGCAAGTTTTGGTGAAAGACTTAAAAAGCAAAGGGCTAGACAAAGAAACTGTTGGCAGAGAGGAATTTTTGAAATTGGGCTGGCAGTGGTATGACAAATATGCAAACGTCATATGCGATCAGCTAAAAAAACTTGGTATTTCATGCGATTGGTCTAGGCAAGCTTTTACTATGGATGAAAATCTTAATAGAGCTGTTAGGCACGTGTTCTGTCAATATTACAAAGAAGGGCTCATTTACAAAGGGAAAAGAGTTGTAAATTACTGTCCAAGTTGTAAAACAACCATTTCAGACAACGAAAATGTGCACATCGATCAATCTACGTTTTTGTGGTACATAAAATATCCTTTTGCAGATGGAAGCGGAAGCGTTGTTGTTGCTACTACAAGGCCAGAGACGATTTTTGGCGACACAGCCGTTGCTGTAAATCCAAACGACAAACGTTTTTCTGACAAAATAGGGAAAGATTTGATTTTGCCACTTGTAAACAAAAAAATAAAGCTTATAGCTGACGACTATTGTGAAATGGGTTTTGGAACAGGAGCGGTTAAGATTACTCCTGCGCATGATCCAAACGACTATGAAATTGGATTAAGGCATAACCTCGATGTAGTAAACTGCATTGACGATGATGGAAAGCTTACGGAAAGCGCTGGTGTTTTTGCCGGGCTTGATTTTGTGCCTGTGGCCAATCTTTCCGCCGCTCATTTTTTGTACATGGATACGGTATCAGATGTAAATGATACGGCAGATACCTACCGCCCTGTTTTAGAACAAGCGGCAGCTTTGGGTTTACCTTTTGTTTGCGCTGGGAATGATACATCTTGTTTCAAAGACGGCAAGATTTGCTTGGCCCCCGGAGCTTTAGCCGAACAATACGCTGTTATGGGAGGACGTATTGTTACGTTAGGTAAACCAGATATCAACATTTTTAAGTATTGTTTAGATGGAATAGCGGATCCAGGAAGCATATTGGTTATTGGTGATAATGTAGCCACCGATATTAAAGGAGCGGTGATGCTTGGTTGGGACTCTGTATTGATTTCTAAAGGAGTGCATGTTAATTTCTTGGGCGAGGGATACATTCCCGATGTCGCCAAAACCAGAGAGTTATCTAACAGTTATGATGCTTCTCCGGATTATGTCATTTCTAACTTAAGGTGGTAGAAGATATGACACGTAAAAAGATTTTGATTTTATGTGGGGTATTAATTTTTTTAAGTGTGGTATTAACCACGCCTTTAAGTAATATAGCACGCTTTGGCGCAAATTATGATATTCCTCCATCACCGAAAGATACATTAAATGTCAAAGAGATAAATGCATTTTTAATCGTATGGTCAGAGTTTATGCAAAGAGGATTAGATAAATCAATGCAACAAATTTCTTTGCAGGAAAACAGCGAGATACCATCTCAAGTACGACGCTGGCTTCGTGCCAAAGGTTGGAATGTTGCGAGGTTTTTTTCAATGGAACAACGCTTAAAAGAGTTAGCGGCCATAGCCACGTTGCAA
>CALVOH010000055.1 GCA_944350225.1 uncultured Clostridia bacterium
TCAGTCGGTAGAGCAAAGGACTGAAAATCCTTGTGTCGGTGGTTCGATTCCACCTTAGGGCACCAAAGCGATTAAGCGTCAACAAATTCCCCTTCTCTTTGGCACTTAATTCGCAACATGCTGGCGTGGCTCAACGGTAGAGCAGCTGACTTGTAATCAGCAGGTTGTAGGTTCGATTCCTATCGCCAGCTCCAACAAACTGACCTTTCAAGGTCTTTTTTTTATTTAAGGCTGATTACAAGTCAGCGCTGACTATAATATTAAAAACTCACTATTTCGTTTTTAATATAACTTCGCTTCGCATGTGCTAATTTGCAAGCATTTGCCCACTCTCAGCTCGTTATCAGCAGGTTGTAGGTTCGATTCCTATCGCCAGCTCCAACAAACTGACCTTTCGAGGTCTTTTTTTTGTTTTGTCAGTTAGATCCCGATAATGTTAACATTAAAAAAACATAGCAGATTGCTATGTTTTACTAATCAATAGGATTTTTCTCAAAAAAAGGTGCTTTTGTTAACAACAAATAAAATTTTCTGCCAACTTGTCTTTCTTTTTCCATTTCATTTACAACCCACATACCAGATATCTTAAAATATCCGTCTAAAATTTCATTGACTTCTCGAACCGTATATTTTTTTATGAAAAGCCTAAGAGGTAATTCTGGATCTAAACGTTCAAAATGCTCCCCTTCGCCCTCCGAAAAAGATATCAGTGCTTTTCCATCGTCCTTTAAGGCATAAAAAATATTTTCGATCAATTTTCGTGCTTGTGAGTATGTGAAATTTGACAAACACTCATGTGCAAGCACACCATCATATTTAAAATCAGTTTTGAATTCTAAAGCATCAGCTATTTTAAACTTACATTTCTCAACCAATTGTTTTGCGAGAGTTATCATATTTTTGCTATTGTCAATCCCTAAAACATTAAATCCTTCACTTACAATGTATTTTGCTATTTGCCCTGTTCCACAACACACATCCAAAACATCTTTACCATTCAACGAATTCAAAAAGTTGTCAATAAAATATTTCGGTGCAATTTCACGTATTGCAATATTTGCATAATTTTGAGCGATAGCATTATATGTGATTTTATTATTCTCAACATTAAAATATCTCATCATGTGTTCCTTTAAAAATTTAATAAAATACTAACATTATTATTTTTTCCTTATAGTTTTACAATAACCATTTTCTATAAACCAATTGACAGAATCTTCAACTGAAACTATCACCGATCTAGGATTGTATCCCAATTGTTTTGTCGCCTTTTTATGCGAAAAATTGCTATTTCTTGTAAATGCAGTTATCGAGTAATCACTTAAAACAGGTTTTTTGCCACGCATTTTGTAAAAAGCAGTTGAAACTTTTGCAAACAATTTTACAAACCATATGGCAAATTTTGGTGGCATATATTTTCTGTTTAAAACACGGTTTATTGTTTGTAAAAGTGTTTTAAATGTCATGGTTTGGCCACTTATTATGTAGCTCTCACCGTAAATTCCTTTTTTTGATGCGAGTCTTAATGCTTCAGCCACATCTCTCACGTCGACAAAATTATAACCTCCTCTTACATAACCATACAGTTTTCTATTCATGAAATCCAGTATAACTTGTCCAACCTCAGAAACTTTAAAGTCAAAAGGCCCAACAACTGCGGAAGGATACAAAATCACTGCATCCAAATTTGAGTCTTTGCACTTGTCAAAAATGTACTGTGTTGCCTGATATTTTGACACTGCATATGGTCCTTTTATAATCTTAGCATTAAATGTTTTTGGCTCTTTTAAAACTCTCCCATCGATTGGATCAATTATGTTAACTGTACTAGTATATAAAAGTTTTTTTGCCTTATTCTTGATGCAAGCATCTACCACATTTTTAGTGCCATCAATATTGACCTTAAATACTTTTTGCTCTGGAATACTGCCTATATCAATAATCCCTGCCAAATGAAAAACTATATAATCTTTTTTTATAATTTTGAAAATAAAATCACGATCGGTTACGTCGCCTTCTATTAATTTAACATCTAAATCTTTGATAGGTGTCAAATCCTCGCCAGGAAGAACAAGTGCAGTAACCTTATATCTGTTCTCCAACAAATTCCTTATCAAAACATTCCCGATATGACCAGTACAACCTGTAACCAAACATTTCTTTCTTGCCTCAAATTCTTTTTTAACTACGTCATAACAAAAGTCTAGCATTTCGTCAATTGTTTTTTCAGTAGAGTCAATAAAAACAGCATCGTCTACTATTTTAAGCTTGCCGTATTCCCTGTTTTTATCTCGCATATCTCTTAATTTAAGATTTTCAAATACCTTTTCAAAAGTTTGTGGGAAAGGCTTGTTTTTTTGTTGTTCATATCTTCTCTTTGCCCTAACAGTAACATCGGCATCAAAGAAAAATTTAATATCAGCATTAGGCAAAACCTCGCTAGTTATATCTCTCCCTTCCATAACGCATTCATTTTTTGAAGCAAAATCTCGTTGCATACTCAACACAAAATTTCTAACAAATTTATAAGGCGAAATTAAGGAACTTAAATCGCTTATCTCCTCTTTTCTTAAATTGTCGGTTTCATCTATACCGTTTACATAAACATGTTGCTCGCCTTTTATAAAATCGACTTTCATATTTATAGACGCAATAAACTTTTTCAGCGATTTTTCATTTATTGACTTTCCGGTTCGTTGATATCCACAAGCGATTGCACGATACAAAAATCCTGTATCAAAAACTTTCATATTTAATTTTTTTGCTAATATTTTTGCTATTGTAGTTTTACCGCTACTCGTAGTTCCATCAATCGCTATATTAAACAATTCTTCACCTCTCAATATATAGTATGTTTTATGTCATATTACTCTATTTATGTTGTATTATATATAAAAAACATAAGCAAAATATATTTTTATCATTTTTAGTTTATCACAAATCGAAAAGATAAACAAGCAAATTTGATTTAAAACAAATTTTAAAAACAATCAAAATGTTTTGACTTTTATTGTTATATCTGCTATTATAACTCTCGTCATAAACAAAATAGATTTGCTGGTGTAGCACAGTTGGTAGTGCATTCGATTCGTAATCGAAAGGTCATGGGTCCGAGTCCCATCACCAGCTCCATTTTATTTTTTTTATTTAACCATGTTTATTTAAAATCTTATTGCATTAAAAAATATCGTTTTTGAAACGATATTTTTTGAAATATATTTTTTTAAAAAAACTTTAATCTCACGTTCTAAACATAGATTTTTTTTAATATTTTCTTCATTTGATTTAATTATTTTATTTCAATTACAAAGAATTTTAATTTTAATTCAAACTATTTTGTTTATGATGAAGAAGATAATTCATTAAGCATTACTCTCACATTTAATTTAAATGCATTATCTTACATTTTAGAAACAAATTTGAATGATAGCTTTTTGTTTTCGCTGTTTTTATCTAACACCTCAACCTTAATTTTGTCCCCTATATGAACAAACTCGTGAACAGCAACATCACGACGCTCTGTTATAGTTGAAATATGCATAAGTCCACTTACGCCATTTTCAAGCCTAACAATCGCACCAAACGCAAGAAGTTTTTCAACAACTCCTTCCATAACCTGCCCTACTTTCAATTCTTCAATTTTATCAGCAATAGGATCTGGCAAAATTTGTTTAAGCCCAAGTTTTATTTTTTTTGCCTCACGATCGAGTTCTATAACTTTAAAATTTAGTTTTTCATCCAACTTTAACACTTCATCTGGTGAGTTTATTCTTGAGTGTGAAATATCAGAAATATGAATAAAGCAGTCTATTCCATCTACCTCTATAAACGCACCATATGGTAATATTTTTTTAACAGTGCCTTTAACTATTTTATTTATAAACACCGAACTCCAAAAAAGTTTTTCGTTGTTTTCTCTCTCTTGCTGTTGCAACAATTTTATGCTTGCCACGATCATCTTGTTTTCTCGATCAATCTCTGTTGCAATTGCCTCTTGTTGCTTACCTACGATTGAATGCAAATCCACAAAGTGATCGCTGACCTGATCCTTTGGAACAAATATATCATAATCGCCCAATTTAGAAATTAATCCGTTTTTAAGTTGAGTTGGCACAAAAGTAAACACACTGCCTAGTTTTATTTTTTGTGCATTTTGTATTCCTATTGAAATTACATCGGCTTTTGATTTTGATGCTTCGATTAAACCTTCTTCATTTTTGCTTTTAGTGATCACCACTTGAAATCTGTCGCCAATTTTTACATCTTCAAAATTATCAAAATCATCTCTTGGTATAAAAGCGTCTCTTTTACCACCTATATTAAAAATTACACCATTCTCTCTTTTTAAAACTACAACCCCGCTGTGAAGCTCACCGGATCTAGTATTTAAAAATGTGCGCTCCACGGCATTCATGTCAAATTTTTCCATTTTTTTCTCTCTTTCTTTTAAATTTTAATTCTGCTTTTTCTTTTAACTCATTTAACTTCTGTGCAACCTTTGCGCTTGCTTTTTGAAGCACCTCATCAGTACGTTTTT
>CALVOH010000056.1 GCA_944350225.1 uncultured Clostridia bacterium
CACTGATCTTCGTCGCCAACAACAAAGATATTGCCATGAACTGACGCAAGCAATTTTAATAACTCATATTGAACTGTGTTGGTGTCTTGAAATTCATCGACTAAAACATACTGAAATCTTTTCGCATAATAATTTTTAACATCTTCATTTTTTACAAAAAGTTGATAAGTTTTTATTAACAAATCATCAAAATCAAGGGCATTATTTCTTTTGAGCCTGTTTTCATATTTATTCATAACCTGAACTATTTTACGTATATCCACTACATCTTTCATCGCCGACTGATAATCTGATAATGATAAAACAGTATTTTTCCAATTTGAAAGATGCCACATTATTTCCTTTTTCCACTTATCTTCATTTAATGACATCTCGTTTAATATCTCTTTAATGACTTTTTCTGAGTCGTCTTCGGCGTAAATTGAAAAAGATCTGGTGTAACCAATTTTATCAATGTCTTGTCTTAATATTTTTGCACACATAGAGTGAAAGGTCGAAATCCATATTTTATCACCTTCATCGCACATTATTTTTACTCTCTCGTTCATCTCACGTGTCGCTTTGTTCGTAAACGTAATTGCGAGTATTGAATAAGGACTCACGCCTTGTGCAAGCAAAAAAGCTATCCTATGAGTAAGCAATCTGGTCTTTCCACTGCCTGCGCCTGCTGTAACGAGAACAGGCCCTTCTGTTTGTAGAAGGGCTTGCTGTTGTTCTTGATTTAATGAAGACATATCAAAATTATTCATGCTAATATTGTAGCATAATACAAAAAATTATAAAACTGTTTTACGCTCAAGTTCATCATCTAATTTCTTTTTACATGCAAGATATTTGTCTATAATATCAAGCAAATATTTGTCCTTCATCGATCCCGACAAAGACTTATAGTAATCCATATCCATAATCGCACGAATTGGATCTAATATATCTTTTGCAATCACTTCTCTTGCTTTTGTTTCAAAATTTTCATCATATGTTGAAAGTTTTTTAATTTTTATATTAGAACTGAAAACTCTTGATTTATTCTTCATAGAAATACTAGCTTTTGTATTATTTCCAATTAACCTATTTTTAGCATTCATTGCAAGTTTTTTAAGTTCGTAATTTGACATTTTATTAATCCTTCTTTTTTATTTTTTTTATCATTTTAAATGACAAAATAGATTTTAAAACAAATGCATTTTTTGACAAAACATTTTTTGTTTTTAATTTGTCGAAATTTTACGAAAGATAACTAATTTACAAATTCGTTTTATCACCTTATTTTAAATAAAAAAAAACGCGAAAATTTTTCCGCGTTTATTTAATTTTAACCTCTTTTTCTTGCACGCTTTCTTGCTGCTTCACGTTTGCGTTTTTTTGCAACGCTAGGTTTGTAGTAGGCTTCTTTTCTTCTTATATCACCAATGATGCCATCTTTTTGGCATTTTCTTTTAAAGCGTTTAAGTGCGCTTTCAAGATTTTCATTCTCGCCAACCTTAACCGTAGTCACTAAATCTCACCACCTTCCATTTTAAATTAACTGTCTTATTTTAAACTTTTTTTTAGTTTATGTCAAGTATATTATCAATTTTTTTATTTATTCCAAACATTTATCAGCCTCTGCTATAGCGCCATCTTCAAAAGGGGATAAAATGTTTGCCAAATAAATTTCACCGACTTTTAAATTACCTTTCAAATAACATTTTATATAATTTTCTGAAAATCCCACAAAAAAACCGTCTTTTTTCTCTTCTACAAGCACTTTAACCTGTTTGTTTGAATTAATAAAATCTTCGCGTAATTTTTTATCCAAACTTTGCAAAATCATAGATCTATTTTTCTTAATTTCTCCATCAAGGTCGATCATCTTTGACGCAACCGTTTTATCACGCCTTGAATATGAAAAAATATGTAATCCAGAAAATTTAACTTTATTTAAAAAGTTTTTTGTTTGAGTAAATTCTTCTTCCGTTTCTCCAGGAAAACCGACAATAACGTCAGTAGTTATGCCAGCATTTGGAAAATATTTTCTAATCAACTTACAAGCCTTTAAAAAATCATTTGTTGAATAACGCCTATTCATTCTTTTCAAAACATTGTCGCAACCACTTTGAAGGGAGAGATGAAAATGTGGACAAAAATTTTTAAGTTTTTTTAAGCTTTTTAAAAACTCTTCATCAACAATACATTCTTCCATCGAGGATAAACGTAGGCGTTTGTCAAAAATATCAAGCTCTTGTAACAACCTTATTAAACCAAGCTTACCATCAATTTTAAAATCTGACAAATTTATGCCCGTCAGCACAACTTCTTTTACGTCATCACTTAATTGTTTTACCTCATTTAAAATGTCTTGGAGATCTCGAGATCTGCTCCTTCCCCGTAAATATGGAATTAGGCAATACGAACAAAAATTGTTGCAACCGTCTTGAACTTTAATGTAAGCGCGTATTCGTGGTTGATATGAGTAGTCATGTGAAATATATTCAGGAGGTTGGCTGTCAATCTTTATACCTTTCAGTTTTAAGTCTACCAATTCCTCCTTGTTGATTGTCCCTTTTATTGCCACGGCATTTTTAAGAAATTGATTGGAATTATGCTCACTTGCACAGCCACACACATAAATCTGCGCATTTGGATTAAACTTTTTGCATCTTGAAATCATCTGTCTGGATTTACGTTCTGCCTCATTTGTTACTGCACAAGTGTTAATAACATAAATGTCAGCTTTTTCGAGCTGATCTGTCACCTCAAATCCTCTTTTTGAAAACATGTTCATAAGCACATCACTTTCGTATTTGTTGACCTTGCAACCCAAAGTTAGTATCGAAATTTTCATCACGCTCTCCTAGTTTTCGCTTATTATACTCGCCAATCCAACCAGCAAGATTGATGCTGTTTCAGCGCGCAAAATCCTCAAACCTAATGATATATTTTCAGGATTTGTTTTTAATATTTTCTCTTTTTCAAATTGCGAAAATCCTCCTTCACAACCTATCAAAATCCCAATATCTTTTGCATCTTTAAGCAATGAAAAATCAAATTTCTCGCCCTCTCTTTCGTTCGCAAAGAGTTTTGTTTCGCGTTTGGCAAAATCAAAAAGCATGTCGTCGAAACTTAAAAATTTTAGTTGCATAAAATCTGCTCTCTCACATTGTTTACAAGCACTTAAAACTATCTTTTCATATCTAGACATCTTTTCTTGTTGGATTTTCATAGTCGACCTTTCCGACTCAAAAACCACCATTCTTTTGCATCCAAGTTCAACAGCTTTTTGAATTACGAGTTCAAGATTATCACGCTTTATAGCGGAAAGATAGAGTGTTATGTCTTTTTTAGGGATTGCCTTATTTGTTTGTTTTTTAATTACTTGTGCGACTGTTTCATTTTTTCCAATATTTTCAATTTTACAAACATAGTCGTTTCCATCACCATTAAAAACAACAACCTCTTCTCCTATTTTAATACGCAAAACATTCCGAAGATGACCATTTTCTTCTTCACTTATAATCGCCTTATTTTTAATTATTTCACCGAAAAATCTTTTCATAGACATATTTTACAAAAAAAAAATAAGAAATTGCTACCATTTCCTATTTTTTTTTTAGGATTTTTTGATATTTTGAATAATTTCTTGGGTCAATCTTGCCGTCGAGCTCTTCTAACATCTTTCTAGTTGATTTATCCAAACTTTTTGGAGGTTCGGCTTTCAATGTAACAAGCATATCTCCATAAGAGTCACGGTTCAAATTTTTAACCCCTCTGTTTTTAAGGCGCATCACCGTTCCGCTTGGAGAAAGCTCTGGAATTGTCAAAAGATAATCGCCTTTTAAAGTAGGTATTTCGATCTTTGTGCCTAAAATCAATTTTGTAAAAGGCAAGTATAAATCAAGATAAACATCAACACCTTTTCTAACAAACAACTTGTGTGGCATGACAGAAATTCGCACATTTAAATCGCCGTTTATTCCTTCGCCGTATGGAGAATTACCTTCTCCTCTCAATCTTATTGTTTGACCGTTGTCGATCCCTGCTGGCACTTTTACATTGACGGTTTTTTGAACTCTTTTTACTCCCTTCCCATTACATACATCGCATTTTTCCTTTATAATTTTCCCCGTTGCATTACATTTTGTGCATCCAGCCTCTCTTATAGTCGTACCAAACATAGTATTTTGTTGATAGCGAACTCTACCTGTCCCATGACAATCGGGACATACGGAAAAATTCTTCCCATCTTTTGCACCCGTTCCTTTACAATCATTGCATTTTTCAATTTTAGAAAAAGTTATTGTTTTTTCTATCCCGAACACAGCCTCCTCAAAAGAAAGACTAAGGTTGACGAATATGTCGTCACCCTTTTCCATAGCTCTTTGATTTGAACCACCAAAAGCAGAAAATATATCAGAAAATATATCAGAAAATCCTCCGCCAGCGCCACCAAAAAAATCTCCAAAGCCACCTGTGCCTGCTCCTGAAAATTGCGGGCCGTCCGCAGAACCAAATTGATCA
>CALVOH010000057.1 GCA_944350225.1 uncultured Clostridia bacterium
GACCAAAAAGACAAGGCTATAAAACTTGCTGGGGCTTTGAGAAACAAATTGGGAGAGGAACTTGACATCATTGATAAAAACAAAATAGAAATGTGTTGGATTGTTGATTTCCCTTTTTATGAAAAAAATGAAGAAACAGGAAAGCCAGATTTTGCACACAACCCTTTTTCAATGCCACAAGGGGAATTAAAAGCCTTAAACGAAAAAGACCCTTTTGATATAGTAGCCTATCAATATGATCTTGTGTGCAACGGTTATGAAATGCTTTCTGGTGCTATACGAAATCACGATCCAGAAATTATGGTCAAAGCATTTGAAATAGCAGGTTATTCTAAAGATGTTGTGGAACAAAAATTTCCTGCACTATATAATGCTTTTCATTATGGTGCACCACCCCACGCTGGTTGTGCTTTTGGTTTTGACAGAATGCTTATGCCAATAATGCATCAAGATTCAATACGAGAGGTGATTGCTTTTCCACTTAACAAAAATGGAAGGGATTTACTTATGGGATCACCATCTGTGCCGACAGAAGAACAATTAAAAAGTTGTGGTATAAGTATAGATGAAAAAATAGAAAAAAATTAATGACTATAATAAAAAAAAGAACTTATGATTTTAATAAGTTCTTTTTGTTTTTTAGTTTTATTTTTCTTGCAATTGTTATTTTTTATATAAGTTGTTTTGTAGATCAAAATCTTTTATATTTTTTTCTTCGCTTTCCCATTGCAAAGAATTTTCTGCTGATTTTATTTTTTCGTCAGCAATATAATCGTAATCTTCTCCTGCAAATGTTTTAAATTGCTTGCGAATTTCACCATATCTTAAAAAATCTGATGGAAAAGAACTTATAAAATTTTTTCTGCTTCCTAAATAAAAGGTGCCAGAAGTATTGCTGTTGAGAGTTTCCAAAATTGCATTTAGCCAATTAGCAATCAAATCTTTTTCCTCAGCAGAAAGTTTGTTAAAATCTGAATGTTCAGTATTTTTGTTAAAAACGAAAGTTTCCCAACAAACATCTTTAATTTTTAAAGTGAAGGAATCTTTGTTTGCCCTGCAAGCATATTCCATGTTTGAAGAGTTTTTATTTTGTGAAATTTCCACAATCTCGCAATTGTTTTTATTTAAAATATTTTCTGAATTAAAATTTGTGGAGTTTTTAGTTTCGTTTTCTATCAAATACGAATTTAAGACTTTCATTTTTTGATCAAAAATATCATTAGCAAACGATGAAGGATTTTTTATATAAAGCTCGCGTGTCTCTTTATATCTTAAAAATCCGGCGGGAATTGCTTTGAGAATTTTATCTTGTTTTTTTCTTTTGTAATTTAAAAATCTTCCGTTAGCTTTTAAAACGGCATTTAAAATTAAATTTACGCTATTTTGCTGTTTTTCTGTCATAACAGAAAGATCACAATCGTTAGGATTGTCGAAAATAAAAGTTTCTTTCGGATGCTTGGTTTTAATTTTTAATTTTCCATAACGCAAAATAACTTTTGCTTTAAATCTTTTGCTTAAATTGGTTTTTTTAAAGTTTGCCGATGAGTCATTTATTGCTTTATATTTTAATTTCATAATTGTTCTCCAACGATATTATAGCACACTAAAACAAACTCGTCAAGATCAAATTTTTACAAGTTTTGGCAAGCCAAGAATAGAAAAGTAGACGTTCGCCTAACCTTTAAAAACATATACTAAAATTTTAATGTAAATCTATAAATAGAACCAAAAAGCAAAGGTTAGATAAAACTGTTATATTTTTTTTTGGAAAAGCAGAAGGTTTGGTGAAACAGTCATAATTTTTTTAAAAAACAAAAAAACAACCAAACAAGTTGGTTGCTTTTTGGCGCCTCCTGTAGGATTCGAACCTACGACCTGTCGGTTAACAGCCGAATGCTCTACCGCTGAGCTAAAGAGGCAGAAAGCAATATCTTTGCGAATTGCGTAATTAATGGCAATTCGCAATCTTCTGTGCTTTGCAAACAATTAGGGAGGGAAAAAACTGTTTGCGAGTATGAGTATAACACCTTTTAGAAAAGTTGTCAATTATTTTGTATAAAAATTTTTAAATCAAGTCAAAAATTATTTTTATGGATGCTTTGTTTGTCACGATAGTAGCAACCTATTCTGTTAGTGGTTGTTTTAAAGGATTGATAAAAAGCTTTTGTTGCTTGCTTGCCTTTTCATTTGCCATACTTCTTGCTTTTTATTTTACGCAAGCAATTGTTTCGGTTTTAAACGAAAATGGATTAATTAAAAATGCTTTTTCAAGTATTTTACAGATATCTTTCAAAAACGCTGATGACCAGCTATTAACAAATACTTTTTCGTCTCAACAAGAGATGTTAGAATTTATTAATCAATCAAACCTTCCAAACTTTTCAAAAGAGACAATTGTTAGAATAGTAGAAAACAATGTCTTTGATGGGTCTTTTACGGTCTATGATATTGTGGCTCCAACCTTAAAAACAAATATAGTTTCTGTAGTAATATTTTTTATACTACTTTTAATCTTTTATACAATATTTAAAACAATAATATATCTAATAAGAAATGTTTTTAAAATACATTTTTTAATATTCACAAATCGAGTGGCAGGGTTTTTGATAGGATCAATATTAGGAATATTTTTCGTTTTGTTAATCATTCAGATTTTGTTTATATTGTCAAATTCTTTACTTCTTAACGGTTTGTTTGAAAAGCTTATGCAAAGCGAGATAGCTTTAAATTATTATGAAAATATTGGTGTTAAGTTAACCAGCATCTTCGTTTAAAACTTCTTCTATTTGTTGGTTTTTGTCTTGTAAAGATTGTGTTTTGTTTTTATAGTCAATTATAATAATCGAAAAAACGATTATCAAAGCGATTATGATAATAAAGATAGTCCATGCACATATTTTAACAATCTTTTTCTTTTTTTCTTTTTCCACGAATAAGATTATATAATTTTTTTAATATTTTTGCAATAAATTTTGAAAACAATATATTGACAATAAAAAAGCCCAACAAAAAAGCGCCGACAGAAAACATCCTTATCTCGCCATAATTTGTAAAAAGATTTACAAGGTGAAACGAAACAAAACAAAAGCAAACACAAAAAAATTGAAGAGTATGCAAAAGTATTTTACTTTTTTTTACAACAAATGTAATGGTAAAAAAAACAACCCCTCCTAAAACACCTGTTGCAAACAGACATAAAAAAACGAAAGGTTGCGACAATGTCGAATAAAGCATTTTTACTTAAAAATCCTTTTTAAAAAACTCTGTTTTGGTGCAAAATTCGAAAATTTGATTTGATTTACGTTGCCTGACAGCATCACTTCTTTATTTTCAAGGTCAAGTTTCACAATTTCGAGCTCGCTACCATTTATATTAATAGAGGAATCTGCTGTTTCTACAACAGCAAAGTTTGATGTTGAAGTTTTTACCTTGGTAGCTCCTTTTATATAAATCTTTTTTTGATCTTCTACGCTTATAAATTCTGCCATAAATGCTCCTTATAAAAATTATATAATAAAAATATGCTTTAAATATAAAAAATATGATATACTGTCAAGGTGGGAGCAGATTATGGAAAGAATTGAGCTAAAGATTAAAAAAACAGGCAGTGTTAAAGATTTTTTGTTGGCTTATGGTTTTTCTCAAAAGCAAGCAAACAAGATTTTAAAAAACAAAGATGTTAAAAGAGACGGTAAAAGGTTGCAAGCTGACGATGTTATCTCTGCCGGAGATGATATTGTCGTGTATTGCCAAGAGACCCCAGAGCCTAAATTTGAAAAATTGTTTGAGGACGAAAATGTTCTAGTCATCTCTAAAGGTCCAAAAATCGAGGTTCAAGGAGAAAATAGCTTAGAAAAACTTATAGAGGGCGTTACTGCCGTGCATAGATTAGATAGAAACACGACAGGTGTCATGATTATGGCTAAAAACAAAAATGCCGAAGAATGTTTAAAGGAAGCATTTAAAAATGGTTGGATAGAAAAAAAATATGTCTGTGAAGTTTATGGCACTCCAAATTTTAACGGAGAAAAGAAAGAAGCCTTTCTTTTAAAAGATAGCGCTCGCAGTGAAGTTAAAATTTTTAACTCATATGTTCAAAGATCCGTAAAGATTGTAACGAGTTTTAAAACATTGAAAAAAGGAGTTGAAACAAGTCTAGTTGAGGTTGGTCTTTACACAGGAAAAACTCATCAAATAAGAGCTCATCTTGCCTTTTTAGGATATCCAATCGTTGGAGATGGAAAATACGGAATTAATAAAATTAATAAAAAATTTAAAGAAAATTACCAAAAATTGCATTGTTTTTCGTTAAAAATTAAAAAAATTAACAAAAATATGGAATATTTACAAAATAAAGAATTTATTAAAAAACCTTTTTGGGCAGAAAAATATTTGTAAAAATAAAC
>CALVOH010000058.1 GCA_944350225.1 uncultured Clostridia bacterium
TCATGCAAGCTTCGCTTTTGCATGACGTAGTTGAAGACACTAATACCTCCGTAAAAGAAATAGAATATCTTTTTGGCAAAAAGACAGCTTCGCTTGTAAGCGAACTAACACTCCCTAAAACCGTTAGACATTTTGAAAAAGGTGACTATCTCGCGGGAAAAGTCTTAATTTTATCAAAAGATGCGCTATTAATAAAACTATGCGACAGATTAGACAACGTCAAAACGCTCTTTTCCCTCCCCGAAGCCCATGCCGACAGAGTTAAAAATGATACATATAAAATTTTACATTCTTTGGAAGAAAACAGACATCTTGACAACTCTCAAAAAGCCATAGTTGATCAAATATATGATGAAATATCTAGAAACAAATGAAGAGCTTTACAGCTCTTCATTTTTGTAATCATTTATTTTTAGCATTTTTTTTTGCTTTCTTTTCTTGTGCTTTCAATAGTCTTGATTGCGGTTTTGTTTTTCTTAACATTCTCTTTACATTAGCATTGACTTTTGAGTAATCGATGTTTATATCTTCATATGTCGCATTGCAGTTCATCATATCCTCTGCTACTTTCTTCGTCGCATAAGGACGACGAATTCTTGCTACATTTTTTCTCATATCAACTAAAAGTTCAGGATTATCCAATAAATTATTAAGAATTTTGATTAATTGTTTATCGCTTTTATATTGCATAGCAGCGCCTTCTTCAACAAGCATTTTTACATTTACAGCCTCCTGTTCAGGCAGTTTTTTACAACATATCATAGGCAAATACTTATTTAACGACTCAGTTACAGACACGCCACCTGCCTTACCCACGATAACATCAGCAGAGCTCATCAAGAGGTCAACCTCTTTTGAAAAACCAAAATTTAAAATTTTAATAGAATTACAGGTTTTCAATTTGTCAATTTTGTTTTTACTTTTTTCATCTCTGCCATTCGCAACAATTATCTGCAATTCTCTACCTTTTAAATTTTTAACAATATTTTTTACTATCTTATAGTTACCACTCCAAAAACCCCCACCAAACATAACTAAAAGAGTAAATACATTGTCTTTTAGCCCTAGTTTTTTGCGTGCATATGTCTTGTCTATTTTTTTAGAAAATTTTTCATTAACCGTTAGTCCATACGACAACAACTGTTCTTTTTTAAAACCTTTGCCCATCATATATGAAATATATTTTTCGTTTGGAATTAAAAGATAGTCTATGCCAGTTGCCGCTTCCCAAAAAGGACAAACGGCATAATCAAAAACAAATGAATAGGTTTTTGCAGGCAAAGGATAAAGTTTCCTTAAATTTGTAATCATCACTGCAGGAAGAAAATGCGATGTAAAAATAGCATCAGGTTTGTAGTCATTAATATACTTTAATAAATCATCATACATTTCATACAAGCCTGATTGTACTGGAGACTTGTAATACTTTTCAGGATCCGCTTTTTGATAAAAGCGAAAAAAAGCATTATAAATTTTGTGCGCATATTGGCAAGCAAGTCCATAACCTTTCGCTTGAACCCAGATAAATGCTTTGTTTTTACAAAATTCGTGCAACAAATCAATAACTTTAACTTCAGCACCCATTTTTTCAAGTTGCTCTTTCACAGCATTCGCCGCCGAGTTGTGCCCATTCCCAGCAGTTACGGTAAATATCAAAAATTTCTTCATATCCTCTCTCTTCTAAGCGTAATTGCAACAATTATATATTCTATATATTTTTGTTAATTTTTTAACCGTTTGTTATAACACGTATGTTAAAACTTGCCTCATCTTAAATTATAGTCAAACCAACCCGCAAACATATCTTGTCAACTTTTATGCTTGCATAAATTATTTTACATTTTTTAATAAACCTTTGCAAATGATTATGCGCTTTTTTTAAAATTGGGTATAATAATAATGGTTTTTAAATCAATCAGTTATGCGTTGAATAAAACGCAGGAAGCTGGCGCGAACTTGTTCGCACCCACAAAAAACGCAAGTTTTTTGTAGTTTTGCGATACGCAAAACTGCTTCCTGCGGTAGAGAAAAAAACACGGTAGAAAAAAAAAGGAGTGCAAATGAAAAAAGCTTTTGACAATGAGAAATATTTAAAACTTCAACAAAAACATATCCAAGAAAGAATAAAAATGTTCGGAGGTAAATTATATTTAGAACTAGGTGGCAAACTATTTGACGATTTGCACGCATCAAGAGTTTTGCCTGGTTTTGACCCTGGCGTAAAGATAAAACTTCTTGAAAAAATGAAAGATAATGTTGAAATAATCATGTGCATTTCCGCCAACCATATTGAAAAAAACAAAATTCGAGCTGATTTAGGATTAAGCTATGATGATGAAGTTTTAAGACTTATTGACAAATTTAGGCAACTCGGGCTATTGGTTTCTTCAATAGTAATCACACTGTTTAAAGGGCAGTCTTCTGCGATTAAATTTGCACAGTTATTAAGAAACCGTGGTGAAAAAGTGTATTTTCACAAGTACACAAAAGGCTATCCTAATGATATAGACGTCATCGTTTCTGATGAAGGATATGGAGCAAACGACTACATAGAAACCTCTCGCCCACTTGTTATAGTAACAGCGCCAGGGCCATCAAGTGGAAAGCTTGCAACATGTTTAAGCCAATTATACCACGAGCATAAACGTGGAATAAAAGCTGGCTACGCAAAATATGAAACCTTCCCTATCTGGAATATTCCACTTAAGCACCCTGTTAATGTTGCATATGAGGCCGCGACGGCAGATATAAAAGACGTCAATATGATAGACCCATACCACTTTAATCATTATGGAAAGCTGGCAGTCAATTACAATCGAGACATAGAAGTTTTCCCTGTATTAAAAAATATACTAAAAAAGATACTAGGAAAAGACGTTTATTATTCTCCTACTGATATGGGCGTAAATATGGCAGGCTACGCCATAGTTGACGATAAGACAGCTCAAGAGGCAAGCTTACGCGAGATATTGAGAAGATACTATTCCTATGCCTGCGCCTACAAAAAAGGTCAAACTTCATACGATGCTATAGACCGTATGAAAATGATTTTAAATGAACTTGAATTATCCCCTAACGATTTAGATATAGCAAAAGCCGCAAAAAAAGCAAGTAAAGAATCTGGTAAGCCTTGCGTGGCAATAAAATTAAAAAATGGAAAAATTGTAACAGGCAAATCAAAAGAGCTTATTTCTGCTCCTGGAGCTGCAGTATTAAACGCATTAAAAACCATTGCAAAGATTGAAGATATTCCGCTAATTAGCGATGAAATTCTTCTGCCAATATTAAAACTGAAGACTGAAGTTTTAAAGTCAACAAGTTCTCACCTCTCACTCGACGATGTGCTTATAGCTCTTTCAATCATGGCAATAAAGTCAGACTATGCAAAAAGATGTTTAGAAGCAATCCCACAATTAAAAACTTGCGAAGCACATTCAACCTTTATTCTACAACCAGCAGATGAAAGCACATTGAAAAAATTAGGAATTTATTTGTCAAGCGAACCTCAATTTTTAAACAACAATCTATTTGAAAATTAAAAAAAAGTTAAAAAAATGATTGACAAATTTAAACATAATCATGTATAATACTACTGCAACTATTAAAGTTGACAGCAATAATTATCGTTTTATATTAAAACCGAGAGTTGCTAAACTCGTTAAAACAAACCATATAGAGATGTAGCTCAGTCGGTTAGAGCACCACCCTGATAAGGTGGGGGTCGGTGGTTCGAGTCCACTCATCTCTACCAGATATCACTCAATTTCGAGTGATTTTTTTTAATCTTTCACCCACCTTATACTTGCCTATCGGCAAGTGCAAAGTTTAAAAACTTTGCTCAGGGTGCACCACCCTTAACGCCACTTCGCAAAAGTTTTTACTTTTGCTCTCAAAGGTGGGGGTCGGTGGCTA
>CALVOH010000059.1 GCA_944350225.1 uncultured Clostridia bacterium
ACAGTCTCTGAAAATCTTTCAGGAATGACAAATTGACAATTTGTGAAAAAAAATAACATATTTTAGTTAAAACATATTTGTTAATTATTTTTTACTATGATATAATGTAAGCATGGCAGAGTATAAAGTTCGAAAAAAAGCACACGAGTTTTCTCCACGTGCAAAAAAAATAACAGGCATAACATTTATTGCTTTAGCATGTGTTATGTTTTTCTTTTTACTAACAAATTTAGTTGGATTTATGCAAGATTTTCTGTTGGGAACGTTTGGATATTTTGCATATCCAATATTTATAATGTTATTTTTAGTTGGCGTGGCTTTATTAAATAATAAAAAATATAAATTGTCAAAAAAGTATGCAATATTTTTGTATTTATCGATATTTTTTCTTCTTTGCATAATTCAAATTGCTATTGTAGGAGATAAAAACGGAAGCTTTGGTGAATATTTGGCATCAAACTATCTTAAAAAACATACAGCAGGTGGAATAATAATAGGGCTATTTACAACCAGTCTTTTGTATTTGACAAGCTTTGTTTGGGCGATAGTGATCTTTTGTGTTGCGTTTGTTATTTGTCTTGCATTGTATATTGATTCTATTTTATATTTGCGAAAAAACAGTGTGCAAGACAAACCCGTTAAATTGGCTATAAAAGAAAGCGAAAAGCCTAAAAAACAAGAAGAAGTAAATGTGGTTATGAGTGGCAATATCGAGATGCGTGAAAATAAGCAAGAGTCAATAAAACAAAAACTTGGTCTTTCACGCAAAGCTTATATCGAGCCTACGATTTCTGCTCCACAAAAACAACCTGATCCACGAAAACTCGAAGGAGAGGAGTTAAAGAAATATCTTTTAACTCCACCAGAGATTGATGTCAATAAGTATTTTTCTGAAAATGCACGTTCTTATGTTAAAAATGGTGTTACAAATGAAGTGTTTAAACGAGAAATGGACAGGAATATTCAATCTTTGAAAAACGAAAATCCTATAATTTCTGATTCAACACCACTTAATGTTTCAAAAGCTCAACCGGAAGAATTGGTTTCGGAAGCTGATGATATAATTCGTGAAGTAATTCAAGAGAGCAATTTTTCTCGATCAAATCAAGTTTCGCTTGATGATTTGGAAAAGGCGGAAACATTAGAACAGCCTAGGATTGAAAGGGATAGAAACAGAAGTTTTTCTGCCATTAACAACAACGACGATGAGCAAAAAACAGAGTTAAACAGTAGACCTATGTCTGAAAGAGAACTAGCTGACAGGATAACTGCTGGTGCTGAGGGTAGAAGTTTTGAAAGACAGCGTAAATTTGTGAATTTCGATGACGATAAAGAAAGCAAAGACCAAGAAGAACAAGAAGATGTGAAGCCTTACAATTACACTCGCCCGTCAATCAATCTTGTAACAACAAATTCAACCGATATGAGCGATCTTGATGATGATATTGCTACTAAAACAATTATTCTTGAAAACACTTTGCAAGAATTTGGTGTTCCTGCAAAAGTTCAAAACGTTGTAATAGGCCCTGCCGTTACCAGATATGAACTTGAAATGCCATCAGGTATAACAGTTAAAAAAATACTAAATCTTTCCAGCGATATTGCACTTGCTCTTGAAGCAAATGGGGGAGATGTACGTATTGAAGCCCCCGTTCCTGGCAGAAACGTTGTCGGTATTGAAGTCCCAAATGACAAGGTTGCAACGGTTTCTCTACGTGATGTGTTGATTTCTAATGAATTTAACTCGGCAAAATCCCCATTGACTTTTGCAGTCGGTAAAGATATTTCTGGCAACATCAAAGTAGGAGCATTAAACAAAATGCCTCACTTATTGATAGCAGGTACGACCGGCTCTGGTAAAAGTGTTATGTTAAACAACATAATAATATCTTTACTTTATAAGTCTTCGCCCGAAGATTGCAGAATGCTATTGATAGATCCTAAACAGGTTGAATTTACTCCATATGAGGGCATTCCACATTTGGTTGTTCCAAAGGTAATAACTGATGTTACAAAGGCAGCGAATGCATTGCAATGGGCGTTAGATGAGATGGAACGAAGATTTCGCTTGATTAGGGAAGCAAGAGTTAAAGATATTGACGAATATAATTACACAGCAGATGTTATAAATGGTAAAAAGAAGAAAATGCCATTTATAGTTATCATAATTGACGAGTTTGCAGATTTTATTATGCAGGGCAAAAAGGATATTGAAGATCGAATTATTCGACTTGGACAAAAAGCTAGGGCGTCTGGAATTCATATGATATTGGCGACTCAAAGACCTACTGCTGAATTTGTAACAGGTGGAATTAAGGCAAACTTTCCATCGAGGATTGCATTTAAGGTTGCAAGTAGGGTAAACTCGGACGTAATACTTGGTATGACTGGGGCAGAAAAACTGCTAGGACATGGTGATATGCTTTACGCTCCACAAGAATATTCTGCAGCTCCAAAGCGTGTCCAAGGATGCTTTATCACGACGAAAGAGATTGCGGATATTGTAAATTATGTTTCTTTAAATAATGAGCCAATATTTGACCCGGCAGTGCAAGAAGCTATAAACAATATGCCAAAAAATCAAAATGCCGAACATAGTGATAACAACGGTATGGATCCACTGCTTCCTGAGGCATTAAAAATAGTCATTGACAGTGGTCAGGCTTCCACATCGATGATTCAACGCAGGCTTTCTTTGGGGTATCCTCGCGCAGGAAAAATAATTGATCAAATGACTAGCATGGGATACATTTCCGTAGCAGACGGTGCAAAGCCAAGAAACGTTTATATAACATTAGAAGAATTTTATCAAATATTTGGCGACAATTATGATTAAATTGGAGAGCTATGACAAAAGAAGAATTAAAGGGAAAACGAATATCAGCAATTAGTTTAGGTTGCGACAAAAATCGTGTAGATTTAGAAAAGATGCTTTTTAAATTGAAAGATTATGGTTTTACGATTGTAGCAAATATAGAAGAAGCAGATGTAGTTTTAATAAACACGTGCGCTTTTATCGAACCTGCTAGACAAGAAGCTATTGATAATATTATAGAGGTTGAAGCTTTAAAAAAAATGGGCAGGGTAGAAAAAATAGTTGTTACTGGGTGTCTTCCAAGCAAACATTCGAAACAAATTCTAGATGCTTTTCCACTTGTAGATGCTGCTATTGATTTTCATAAAAATGATGAAATAACAAACGTTATAGAAAATCTTTATTCTGTCGAAAAATCAAAGTGTATTGACAGTTATGACAGAGTTCTTACTACATCTAGTAGTTATGCTTATCTTAAAATAGCTGACGGGTGCGACAACGTTTGTGCATATTGCACTATTCCACGTATTCGTGGACCTTATAAAAGTGAAAAAATTCAAGATATAGTTGCAGAGGCAAAACTTCTTGCAAAAAAGGGTGTTAAAGAATTAATTATAGTAGCACAAGACACGACGAGATACGGAATAGATTTGTATGGGAAGCCTCAACTTGTAGAGCTTCTAAAAAAACTAGCGGGTATAAAAGATATAAAATGGATACGACTTCACTATGCTTATCCAGAAATGATTTCAGCGGAGCTTTTAAATTTTATTGATAATGAACCAAAAATGTGCAATTATCTTGACATACCTTTGCAACACATTGATGACAATGTTTTAACATTGATGCGTAGAAAACACAATGAAAAATCTTCTAGAGATTTAATTAATGAAATAAAAACATATCATCCTGACATTAAGATTAGATCCACCTTTATTGTTGGACACCCTGGTGAAACAAGAAAAGCTTTTAGAAAACTATTAAAATTTTTAAGTGTGGCAAAATTAGATTATGTTGGCTTTTTTCCATATTCAAGGGAAGAAGGAACGGTGAGTTATTATCTCAA
>CALVOH010000060.1 GCA_944350225.1 uncultured Clostridia bacterium
GTGATTTCAAATCCCTCTGCTTTTAAAGCTTCGCAAGCTTCCAAAACAGATTGATGCTCAATTTTTGATGTAATAATATGTTTCCCTTTGCTTGCATAGCTGTGAGCAATACCCTTTAAAGCCATCGTGTTTGCTTCACAACCACCTGACGTAAAATAAATTTCGTTTGCATTTTTTGCATTAATCGCGCTTGCGACGCGATCACGCGCTCTGTCAACTATTGCACTAGCATCGCGTCCAAATCCGTGCAATGAACTTGTGTTGCCATAAATAGTGTTGAAACATGGCATCATCTCATTTAACACTTCACTAGAAACAAAAGTCGTTGCAGCAAAATCAAGATAAACCTTTTTCACAATAATATCTCCTTTTATGCTTAATTTTAACACTAAAACCTCGATAAGTCAATACAAAACTTTAAATTTATTATAAAAAAAGCAAACTTTTGAGTTTGCTTATTTGACTGAATCATAAAATTTTATAAGATCATCGCTTTGCATTAAGCCCACGTGTTTATTAACCATTTTACCGTCTTTTAATAATATAAGTGTTGGAATTGACATAACACCAAAACTTCGTGCAATATTTGGATTTTCATCAACGTCGACTTTTGCAATATTCATATCAGGTCTAGCTTTTACAACTTCTTCTAGCACTGCAGATTGAATTCTGCAAGGGCCACACCATGTGGCAAACAAATCCAAAAGCACAATCCCTGCTTTAGTTTCATTTGCAAAATTTTTTTCATTAAGATGTTTCATTTTTTGCCTCCTATAAAACATATTTTTTTAGATCAAACTTACGTTTCGTCTCTTTAAAAGCTTTTTGAACGTATGCTTTATCTATGACAACTTCTAACATAGGGTGATTTCCACTAGCGTTAAAAGATATGTCCTCTAATAATAATTCCATTACGGTATGCAATCGTCTAGCTCCAATATTTTCACTTGTCTCGTTTTCCTGAAAAGCTATTGACGCTATTTCATCAAGAGCATCATCAGTAAAACTTAATTTTATGTTGTCGACTTCAAGTAACGATGTGTATTGCAACGTTACGGCATTCTTTGTTTGAGAAAGAATTTGTTTAAAATCCTTTTGCGTGAGGCTGTCAAGATCGACTCTAATTGGGAATCTACCTTGCAGTTCTGGTATCATGTCTTCAATCTTTGAAACATGAAAAGCGCCAGATGCTATAAAGAGAATAAAATCGGTTTTGATGTTTCCATATTTTGTAGATACTGTGCAACCTTCAACAATCGGCAGAATATCCCTTTGCACACCTTCACGTGACACATCTTGCGAGTTGTTGTTTGATATGCCAATAATTTTGTCAATTTCATCAATAAAAATTATTCCCTCTTCTTCCGCACGCCTAATTGCTTCTGAACTGATGTTGTCCATATCAATCAACTTGTCACTCTCTTCATTCATCAAAATTTCTCGTGCTCTTGCAACGCTCATCTTTTTGTTTTTCCTTCTTTGAGGCAAAAGCCCATCAAACATGGATCCCAAATTAATCTCTGGTCCACCGATGGCAACAATAGGTTTTGGTTGTTCGGCAACATTTATATTAATAAGTTCTTCTTCCAATAGCCCCTTTGCCAACTGCTCTTTAATCTGTTCTTTTTCGACTACAACATTTTCTGCTTGACGAGTTTGACAAATAGCGTCAACAAGTTTGCCATCAACAATCGGCGCAACCTTTGATTCAACTTCATGCTGTTTTTCGTCTTTTACCATTCTAACAGACATTTCAACAAGATCTCTTACCATGCTTTCCACATCTCTGCCAACATAACCAACCTCTGTGTATTTAGTTGCTTCAACCTTGATAAATGGTGCTTTAACAAGTTTTGCAAGCCTTCTCGCAATTTCAGTCTTGCCTACACCAGTTGGGCCACGCATAATAATATTTTTTGGAGTTATTTCATCTCTTAACTCTTTAGAAAGCTTGCTTCTTCTATATCTGTTTCGAAGAGCAATGGCAACTGCACGCTTTGCCTTGCTTTGACCTATAATGTATTTATCTAGTTCATTAACTATTTGTTTAGGTGTAAATTGCATAATGCTTCTCCTTTAAAAAATCTCTTCAACAATGATGTTGTCATTAGTAAAAACACAAATTTCACTTGCAATTTTGAGCGATTTAAAAGCTATGTCCTTTGCAGAAAAATCTGTGTTTTGTTTAAGAGCTTTTGCTGCTGCCAGAGCATAATTACCACCAGATCCAATAGCGCAAACATCATCTTGAGGTTCAATAACATCACCTGCTCCTGACAAAATTAAAAGCATGTCTTTGTCTGCTACAATCATCATAGCATCAAGCTTATGCATAATTTTGTCTTCTCGCCACAGTTGAGCAAGTGCGACAGCACTACGCATCAAATTGCCAGAATATTTGTTTAACATCTCTTCAAATCTTTCTGATAACGAAAACGCATCAGCGACGCTTCCTGCAAATCCAATAACTACCTTGTCATCATAAATTCTTCTAACTTTTCTTGCGTTGTTTTTAAATATTACAGAGTTAGAAAGAGTAACCTGACCATCTCCCGCTATAGCAATCTTACCATTTCTTTTTACTGCACATATCGTTGTGCCATGCATTTCTTGCATCAAAATCCTCCTTAAACTTTGTGAGCAACTGTTTACTCACATCTTCATCTATATTTTTAATTATATCATATTTGCTTGCAATTTCAGTCAAATTAAATCGCTTTTTTGAAAATAATTTGTCAATCATATCGCCAATTAGTGTGTTTTTAGGAAAAGTAGTATATCTTTGCCTATTTAAATAAGCAAGCATATTAAGCGCAGTAAAATGCCCAGTGGCTATTGCTTCAAAACTATTTTTCGTTCCAATAATGCTTCCTGCGAAAAACAAATTTGGTCGAGATTTTGTTTGTAAAAATTCGTTCAAAACCAAACTTATATCTATCGTTGTGCTACTATCAATCGATGAATATCTTTCAATATTCATATTTTCTCCAAATAGAAATCTAAAAATTGTTTTTTGTGCATTTTGTGGCAGGCCAGTGCAAAAATTTAATAACATAAATCCGTTGTCCACTTTTTGCAATTTGCAACAAGCATATTCTACTTGATCAGAAACGATAGGACGCAAAACTTTTGCACGCAACATTTCAGTGCCAATTCTCGCCCACCTCTCAATGGTGTCAATTTGAGAATAACTACGAAAATAATTGATTGCATCTCTCAGCTGTTCGGTTTTTTCTTTCGTTAATGGCAGAAAATAAAATTCACCTCTTTTTACTAATTTTTCATCTATTCCACTGATAATTGGAAACTTCGGAAGAAAATTATAACATTTTGACTCTCCGAAAATGCCTTTTATTTGGTCAAAAAGTTGTCTGTCCGTCTGCGTTCCGGTCGCAATAATAGTAGGCTCCGACAAAGATATCTCTGTGATTTTTTTATTAAAAACCTTCAAATTTTCTTCTTCAGCCCAAATGTTTTCAAATTCATTTTGAGTAACAGGCAGATTTCCCAATTTTTCTCCCAGTGCAATCTTTAAAGCCATAAGCTCACCTTTAAATCGCTTACTTAAAGTTGCATTTTCTTCATCAAAATTCTGCGCCTCATTTTTTTTGTCAAACAGGTGCACTTTTATTCCATATTTTGCAAGAGTTAATCCTGCCTCTGTGCCAGCATATCCTCCGCCTATAATGTTTACGATCTGCTCCATCAATCCTGCCTTTGTTTACATTCATTGCAAATTTTTTGTTTGTTTTTTATCACAATGGCTCC
>CALVOH010000061.1 GCA_944350225.1 uncultured Clostridia bacterium
CATTGCCCTGACGAAGTCGAATTTGTTAATTCAATACAAGAAGACGTAAAACGCAGAGATTTTACTGCCAACAGCATTTATTACAACTTAAAAACACAAGAGATAATTGACCCTTTGGGAGGCATAAACGACTTACAAAAAAGATTGCTACGAGCAACAAGCGATGATATTTTAAAAAACGATGGACTGCGCATTTTACGTATGATTCGACTTGCTAGTGAATACGGATTAAAAATAGAAAAAAACACTTATAGTATTGCATTGGCAAATACTAACTTAATTAATGATTTGTCAAAAAGCAAAGTCATCGAAGAAATAAAAAAATTGTTGCGACAACCATCAACAAAAACTACTTTAAAAGCATTAAAACTTTACAATAAGTTAAACATTTGGAACAAGTTAGGCTTACAGACAAATAAAATCAAATTTAAAATGGTGGCAAAATGTGAAGATAGAACGCTTGGCCTTGCTATTGACATTGTAGACACGATTAAACCAGCAAGCGTATCATATTTTTTAACTCAATTGTTTGAAGATTCAGGATTAACTAAAAAACAACTTTCCCATATGATTAACGTTTTGTCGGGCTACTATGATGCATTAAATCACCTACAAAACAAAGCATACTTTTTTAAATATTTTGAAAATTTTCCTGAAATCTACAAACTTTTATCAAAAAAATCTTCATTTCTTGCTCAAAAATATAATTTCTTCTATAAATATATTATCTCTCACAAACTTGTAATAAGCGTTAACGATTTAAAAATTACTAAAAAGGAACTTAAAAAAGCTTTCCCCTCCTTGCCGGCAAAGATGTATGACAAAGTGCTTTTAGATGCGCTTAGCGAGGTTTTTGAAGGTAAATGTCCAAACACAAGCGAAGAACTACTGAAATATATCGGTAAAAAACATTACCACATAATCTGACAAAATTGTCAGATTTTTTTAATTTTAATTATTGTATGATAATTTTTTTTTCGTGCAACATAATAAACATATGAAAAAAGAAAAATCAAAAGAAAAGAAAAAAAAATCATCTGGATTATATTGGGGGATTGGCACAGCAATTTTTGCAGTAGGCTTACTACTTTTTTGTCAATTTTATTTTGTGGACAACGGCTCTGCAAATGACACATTTTTGTCAGGAACTACTGTCAATGGTATTGATGTTTCAGGTATGACACAATCACAAGCAGAAAATGTGATATCCTATTCCTTACTATCTTCCAGGTCTGACATAAAATTAACCCTCACCTACGGAGATAAAAAATGGAATTTTACAGGTAGTGATTTTGAAATAAAAGACGAAGTTGGGCCTGTGCTGAGTGAAGTTATAAAAGTGGGACACGTGGGAAACTTTTTACAAAGATATAAAGATCAAAATAGAGTAAAAAAGCAAGGCCTTAACGTCAACGTTTCATACAAAACTGTTCTTGGCGGTTTAGAAGAAAAAATTGAACAAATTGCAAATGAAATTGAATTGCAAGGAGAACCCCCTCAAATTATATTTGACCCAAATGCCGACCCAATGTTTACATTGAGCGAAGGCAAAAAATCCATAATAGTTGACCGTGGAAAACTTTTAAGCTTAATTGACAAAAACCTCGAAACTGAAAAAAATGTTCAAATTGAAATACCAATAATAGAATTGCCTTATGAGATCGATGAAAACGCAATCCTCTCTTCAATAACAAAACGGTCAAGTTTTTCAACAAGCTATGCGACTTCTTCTGCTGAGAGAAAAAACAATGTGGCAAGAGCTCTCAATGCTTTTAATGGTCAAGTGTTTTCGCCAGGAGAAGAAGTCAGCTTCAATAATATAACCGGAGCAAGAACAGAAGAAAATGGTTATAAAGGAGCAAATGTCATATTGAACGGCGCATATGTAAAAGGAATTGGAGGTGGTGTTTGCCAAGCATCTACAACACTTTACAACGCGCTTGTGCTTGCTGATATTGAAGTCATAGAAGCAAATCATCACTCTATCCCAGCAAGCTACGTCCCACTATCATTTGATGCGATGGTTTCGGAAGGTTATTCCGATCTCGTGTTTAGAAACTCACTTGAAGCCCCAATCTACTTTAAAACTTACTATGATGATAATAATGTTTATGTTGAAATTTATGGCCAAAAATTTGAAGAAGGCGAAACAATAAAAACACGTGCAGAGTTTGTAAAGGTTCTCCCACATTCTGGTGATAAAATTATTGCAGACACGAATGGAGAATACGCAGATAAAGTGATTTACAAAGGAGAATATTATCGCGTTCGTTATCCTAGAGAGGGCTATGAATCTCGTGGATATGTCCAATATTATAAAAATAACGAACTTGTTGAAGAAAAAGAAATACGGCACGACTTATATCTCCCACAAGATGGAATAATAGTTGAAGGCACTGCAGAACTTGGTGAAGGAATGACCTTGCCTGAAAATGATGTCGAATTTATTCCACCACAAAAAGTGACGACTACCACAACAGAAACCGTTCGAGCTAAAATAGAAAAAGAAAGACCTTCAGCATATAATCCATAAAAAAATTGTAAAAAATCACGGGATCAAAATAAAATAAAATAAAATAAAATAAAATAAAAAAAAGGGTTAAAATTTTAATCCTTTTTTTATTAATATAATTTTTTAAAAATTCAAATATTTAACTTTTAAATTGAAACCTATTTTCGTAAAGGTTAAAAGTGTTTGCCTTTTGAGAAATTTTTACAACATATGAAGTTTGATTTACCTTATATGAAACGTAGACATCTAGTTTAGAAAATTGATCTTCTTCTGAAAGAGCAAAATAAAGTGATGTGTATTCTATAGGAGTTGCGCTTGCATAAATGCTGTAATAAGTGTCGCCATTAGCATAAGTCAATGTTTGTGGTTCGGTGTAAACAAACTGAACATAAAAGCCATTTTGAAGCTCTGCCTGAATCGTTGAAAATGTGGTTCTTTCGCTTTCTTTGTCAATTTTATAATCACCCAAACTGCCACTAAAAAGAGCAACTAGATATGTGTTTGAAAAGCTTTCGTCAAACATTGACATAAATTTATCATAACGCGAATCTTCAACACTTGCGTTTTTTGAAAATTGTCCATAGGTAGAATTTTGATTGTAAACAACAATTCTGTCTGGATCTTGAATAAAATTTGGTTTTAAATTTGTGTTGACACAAGCGGCAATCACCACCAATACAACTATAACAAACACCAAACTCAAAAGGCAAAGTGCTACAATTTTTGTCTTTTTCTTTTGCCTTAACGCCACGGTTTCGTCAACAATCAAACTCGCTTTTGGCATTATTTATCCTCTCCTTCTTTTTTCTCTTTGGTTGTTTTCTTTGTTGTGGTAGCCTTAACTCTTTTTGGCTTTTTTTCTTCCAATTTTTCTGTTTGTTTTGTTTCTATTTTGTTTGTTTCTTTTGCCTCTTCAACTTTTTCTGCTTTTTTCGATTCAGCTTCTATCTTTCCAATATGATCTTCATATTCCTTTACTATTTCTGTGTATTCGTCCATGGTTATGATCCCATTTTCCATAAGCTTCTTGCCCTCTTCAATTTTTACTCGATAATCATCAAGCATTTTTTGAGCTAGTTGCTTTTGACGAAGCTTCTTTTCTTTTTCTTTCT
>CALVOH010000062.1 GCA_944350225.1 uncultured Clostridia bacterium
TAACGACGGCTACAACGAAATCATCAACACATATGCAAACAACATCAACACCGAAGAAGGCGGATCGCATTTAGATGGATTTAAAAACGGTTTAACAAAAGTAATAAACGATTATGCTCTTAAAAACAAGATTATAAAAGAAAATGAAAAACTGTCAGGCGAAGATTGCAGAGAAGGTATAACGGCCGTTATAAGCGTAAAACTTCGAGAGCCACAATTTGAAGGACAAACAAAAACCAAGCTCGGCAACAGTGAAATGCGTACGATAGTTTATAAGGCTATGGTTGAAAATTTTGGTGACTATCTTGAAGAACATCCAGGCGAAGCAAAAAATCTTATTCTTAAAAGCGTAAATGCACAAAGAGCTAGAGATGCAGCAAGAAGAGCGCGTGAGCTTACGAGAAAAGGAGTGCTTGAAAGCACAACTTTGCCTGGAAAACTTGCAGACTGTACCGAAAAAAATCCTGAATTTTGCGAAATTTATTTAGTCGAAGGAGATTCGGCTGGTGGCACAGCAAAACAAGGAAGAGATAGGCGTTTTCAAGCGATTTTACCTTTACGTGGAAAAATCTTAAACGTTGAAAAAGCTCGACTTCACAAAATATTGGAAAATCAAGAAATTAAAAACATGGTCACCGCATTTGGTGCAGGAATAGGAAACGATTTTGATTTTAACAAACTGCGTTATCACAAAATCATTTCAATGACCGATGCCGATGTCGACGGAGCACATATTAGAATTCTTTTATTAACTTTCTTTTTTAGGTATATGCGACCTCTTATAGAAAACGGTTATGTTTACTCTGCAAAACCTCCCCTTTACAAAGTTACGCGCGGTAAAACCGAAAAATATTTTTATTCTGACGAAGAGCTAAATGAAGAGTTAGGGGCAAATGGCAAGGCTGATATTCAGCGCTATAAAGGTCTAGGAGAAATGAACGCCGATCAACTTTGGGAAACAACCATGAATCCCGAAAAAAGAACACTCATTCAAATAACTATGGAAGACGCGATTGAAGCAGACAAAATGTTTAATCAACTTATGGGTGAAGAACCAGAACTTAGAAGACAATTTATTGAAGAAAACGCTACACTTGTGACCGATTTAGATGTTTAATTTATAAAAATAAAATTTTTAGAGGAAAAAATGAAAGAAGAAAAAAAATCATTAGAAGAGTTACTTGCAAACACAAAAATAGAAAAGGTAGATGCAGTAGGCGAATTAAAAAGATCTTTTATTTCTTATGCTATGGCGGTAAACGTTTCTCGAGCGATACCTGATGTAAGAGATGGTTTAAAACCAGTTCATAGAAGGATTTTGTTTTCAATGGGAGAGCTAAACAACTTCTATGACAAACCATTCAAAAAATGTGCAAGAATAGTCGGTGAAGTTATGGGTAAATTTCACCCTCACGGTGATAGTTCTGTTTATGATGCAATGGTTAGGCTCGCTCAAGATTTTTCGATTAGGTGCCCTTTGATAGACGGCCATGGAAACTTTGGCTCTGTTGACGGCGATCCACCTGCGGCAATGCGTTATACCGAAGCAAGACTATCTAAAATCGCCTCCTTGATGCTTGAAGATTTGGACAAAGACACTGTGGCGTTTTATCCAAACTTCGATGACACACTTTTGCAACCAACTGTTTTGCCAGCAAAATTTCCAAACCTGCTCGTAAATGGCGCTGACGGAATAGCAGTTGGAATGGCGACGAATATCCCTCCCCACAACTTGACTGAGGTGATAAACGGAACTCAAGCTTTGCTAAAAAATCCCGATATAGATATTGACGACCTTATTTCTTATATCCCCGCCCCTGACTATCCTACAGGTGGCATTATTATGGGTAGAAGCGCCATCAAACACGCCTATCGAACAGGTAAAGGTGGAATCGTTTTGCGAGGAAAAACTGATATAGAAGAAACTTCGTCTGGAAAACAAAGAATTGTTATCACAGAGTTGCCATATCAAGTAAATAAATCAAAACTGATAGCACAAATAGCAGAGCTGACAAAAAGCAAAAAAATTGAAGGCATATCTGATATACGAGAAGAATCCGACAGAAGTGGAACGCGAATTGCTATAGATATCAAAAAAGATGCCAATGCTCAAGTGGTTTTAAACATGCTCTTTAAACATACTCAACTTCAACAAGGTTTTGGCATAATCATGCTAGCACTTGTAGATGGACAACCGAAAATACTAAATTTAAAAGAGCTTTTGCAATACTATATTAATCATCAAATTGATATCGTAGAACGTGCAACAAAATATGATTTGACTAGAGCAAAAGAAAGAGAACATATCGTTCATGGATTGGTTATTGCATTAGCAAACATAGACGAAGTAATCGCAATTATAAAATCTTCCGACGACAAACAAGATGCAATGCAAAAACTTGTTCAAAATTTTGAATTGGACGAATTGCAAGCAAAAGCTATTTTGGAAATGCAACTTTCACGTTTGACAAGCCTTGAAGTAGAAAAACTAAACGCAGAACTACGTGAACTAGAAAGCAAAATTGCCGATTTTGAAGATATTCTTGCCAAGCCAGAGCGAGTAAGACAGATCATTATAGACAAGCTTGAAGATGTTAAGCAGGAATTTGGCGAAGCACGCAGAACAGAGATTAGCCTCGACGTTGGTGGAATCGAAATGGCCGACCTTATACCAAAAGAAGAGGTGGTAATTTCAATGACACATCTTGGATATATAAAACGAATGTCAACAAACGAATATCGTGCTCAAAAACGCGGTGGTGTTGGAGTAACCTCTCACAAGACAAAAGATGAGGACTATGTTGAAAAGATGTTTACCACATCTTCTCATGACGACTTATTGTTCTTCTCCACAAAAGGAAAGGTTTATTGCTTAAAAGCATATGAGATCCCAGAAGCACAAAGAACGGCAAAAGGTCGTAGTGTAGTAAATCTTATCATGCTTGATGCCGATGAAAAAATTTCCGCTATAATACCAAGAAAAGAAAATTCCCATGGCTTCTTAATTATGGCAACAAAGAATGGGCTAATTAAAAAGACGAATTTGACAGAATTTGAAAGAATAAATAAAAACGGCAAGATCGCCATCTCATTGGTCGAAAACGATAGTTTGATAGGCGTTGAGCTATCTAGCGGAAACGACGAAATCCTTATTTCTGCAAGTGATGGAAAATGCATAAGATTTAGCGAAAAAGACGTGCGGGCAACCGGTAGAGGATCACAAGGTGTAAAATCTATGACCTTTAATAAAGGTGAACAAGCAATCGATATGACAATTGTAAAACCAAATACACAGATCGTAACAATTTCGCAGTTTGGCTATGGTAAAAGATCGAGCATAAATGATTACCGTTTGCAAGGTCGTGGCGGTATGGGTATTAAAGCAGGAATATTCAACGAAAAAACAGGAAAACTTGTTGCATTAAAACAAGTAAATGGAGATGAAGACTTGCTTGTAACCACAGACAACGGTGTAATTATTCGAACACCTGTTGACAATATCAGCCATATTTCACGAGTTAGCCAAGGGGTAAAAATCATGAAACTGAAAGGCGATGCAAAGATT
>CALVOH010000063.1 GCA_944350225.1 uncultured Clostridia bacterium
CAATGACCCAAAAGTGATTGCAAAATCACTCGCAGTTTTATTGCCAACTTCACTTATTCCAAGAGCATACAAAAAGTTTTTCAAATCAATAATTTTGCTTTTTTGTAATGAAAATAGCAGATTTTTTGCTTTTTTCTCTTTAAATTTTGACAAACTTAACAAATCTTCATCTTTTAAACTAAAAAGGTCGGACGGGTTTTTAACTTTCAGCGTTCGAACAATCTCTTCGATTGTTTTTTCATTAAGCCCTTCAATGTTAAATGCATCTCGCGAAGCAAAATGCGTGATTCGTCCTTCTATTTGATCCTCGCATCCGTCATGATTTAAACAAAAAACAAGCGGACCTTTTTTAACTAGTTCACTCCCACAACATGGGCAAAATTTTGGCTCGTCAATAGCTTTTGCATTTTCTCCTTCTTGCGCAAGCCCAAGCACCTCTGGTATAACCTCGTTAGATCGTCTTACAAAAACACGACTTCCTATTGAAACCTTTTTTCTTCTTATGTCATCAATATTGTTGAGTGTCGCCCTTGACACAGTTGCACCTGCTAGTTCGACAGGATCTAATATTGCGATTGGCGTAACTTTTCCAGTCCTTCCCACCTGCCAGACAACATCTTTTAATGTTGTTGAAAGTTCTCTAGCCTCAAATTTGTAGGCGATAGCCCATTTGGGAAACTTTGTTGTCCAACCTATTTCTTCTCTATATTTTGTGCTGAACAAACTTATAACTAATCCGTCAATTAAAACGTCAATTTTGTCTTTGATTTTGTCAACATTTTTTACTTCCTCAAAAATTTCGTTTTCGTTTGACGCAATTTTGAAATAATCACCTGTTAAAAATCCATTTTTTTGCAAAAAATCATGAATTTGTTGTTGATTTTCAAATTTTTCATCATCAATCATTAAAATTCCGTAGCAAAAAAAGTCCAACCTGCGTTTAGCAGTTTCTTTCGGATCAAGGTTTCTAATCGCACCTGCCACTGCGTTTCTAGCATTTTTTAAAGGTTCGTCTGTTTTGAGATTAAAACTTTTTAAAGCCGAATTTGTCATCATGCCTTCACCTTCAACGAACAAATGTTTTTTGAAAGGAATGTTAAGAGGCACCGATCGAATTGTCCTTACCTGCTCAGTAACATCTTCGCCCACGCTTCCATTCCCCCTAGTCGTCGCAGAAACATATTCACCGTTGTTGTATTCAATCACAAGATGTAAACCATCAAATTTATATTCCACTGAAAACATTGCATCTTTACTAACCTTTTTAATGTCTTCAATCCAAGATTTTAACTCTTGAGCAGATTTGACTTTGTTTAAAGAATACAGCATTTTAGGATGCTTGCGTTTTTTGAACCCCTCCAAAACATCGCCTCCAACGCGAAGTGTAGGCGAATTTGGAAGAACAACACCCGTCTTTTTTTCTAGATCGACAAGAGAATAATAAAACTTGTCGTATTCAGCATCTGAAATTGTAGGTGAATCCAAGTCATAATAATTATGATTGTGAATTTCAATCTCTTGTATTAACTTTTTCATTTTTTCTATCAAATTTTCCATTATCCCTCCATAATTGTAAGCGGAGCTAACTCAAGCATTAAACTCTTTTTGCCAAATCCATCAAAAATTATGTCTGCCACAAGTCCGTCTGATGATATGCTTTCAATTTCACCTTCTCCAAATTTAGGATGACTTACCTTTTGCCCAACTTTGTATTTAGAAATATCAATATTTGATTTTGATTTTTCAGTTTTAAAATTAAACACATCATTTTTATTAAAACTAAACGCTGACTTTGAACTAAATTCTGCAAGTGCATCGCCTGTTTGTGAAATTTTTTGCGTCCTAAAATTATAAAACCCTAACTCTTTACAAAATCTACTTGGTATTTGATAAGAGGTTTTGCCATACAAAAATCTTCTAGAACAATGCGTTAAAAAAAGCTTTTTTTCTGCACGCGTAACTGCAACATACATCAGTCTTCTCTCTTCTTCCAAATCTTCATAACTATTATTTCGACTGATTGGGAAAATACCCTCTTCAAGTCCAATAATAAACACGTTCTTAAATTCCAAGCCTTTTACGGCATGTATTGTAGCAATAGTCACATACCCGCCCTCACCTATCGAGTCAGTTTCAGACGTCAATGTAATACTCTCTATAAAATCACTTAAATTTGCATCGGGATTTAATTTAACAAATTCTTTGACAGCTCCTTCAAAAGCTGAAATATTCATTATTTTGTTAAATCCTTCATCTGTTTTTGAGTCAAATGCCTGTTTTAAATGAAATTTTTCAATCATCTCACTTACAAAATCATCTGGGTGCAAATCAAGTTGAGCGAGAAACTTAAACGTAATTTTAAATTCTTCGAGTTTTTTTCTTAGACTGTCGTCTAATTCATCATCTAAAATTGTTTTTAAAAGACTTCTTTCGCCTGCCAAAACTCTTAATTTTGAAATCGTTCCATCGCCGATACCTCTTTTGGGAAAATTGATTATTCTTAATAAGGCAACATCGTCATCAGAATTAACAAAGAGTCGCAAATAACTTATCAACATTTTGATTTCGGCGCGTTCATAAAATTTAAACCCACCATATATTTTATGGGGAATGTTATAAGCTAAAAAAGCCTCTTCAAGATTTCTAGTCAATGCATTTAATCTCAATAAAACGGCAAAATCGGAAGGAGTTTCACCTTGGCGAATCATTTTTTCAATAGTGCTAGCAACAAAAAGTGCCTCATCTCTTTCATCTGTGGCCTCATAAATAATAGGTTCTTCTCCATTTGGGCTTTCTGTCCATAATTTTTTATCTAAACGCGACCTATTGTTTGAAATGAGTTTATTAGCCTTTTCTAGAATAGCTCCAGTAGAACGATAATTTCTTTCGAGTTTAAACACTTTTACATTTGGAAAATCTTTTTTAAACCTAAAAATATTCTTAAAATTTGCTCCTCTCCATGAATAAATGCACTGATCTTCGTCGCCAACAACAAAGATATTGCCATGAACTGACGCAAGCAATTTTAATAACTCATATTGAACTGT
>CALVOH010000064.1 GCA_944350225.1 uncultured Clostridia bacterium
GGTTCATTTACAGAGCCAAGGATTTCAACTCAATGGTTTGTTAAGATGAAGGACCTTGTTAAGCCAGCTATTGAAGTTGTAAAAAATGGCAGGTTGAATTTTCATCCTAAACGTTATGAAAAAACATATTTAAATTGGCTTGAAAACATACAAGATTGGTGCATTTCACGTCAAATTTGGTTGGGACATAGAATACCGGTGTTTACTTGTTTAAATGGTCATACATTTGCAGCAGAAAGCGATCCTCAAAAGTGCCCAATTTGTGGTGAAAAGCATCTTGAACAAGACGAAGGAGTGCTTGACACATGGTTTTCTTCTGCACTTTGGCCTTTTTCCACTCTTGGCTACCCTGAAAAAACTGATGATTTGAAATACTATTATCCAACATCAGCGCTCGTAACGGGATATGATATAATAACATTTTGGGTTTCTAAGATGGTCTTTTCGGGGCTTAAATTTATGGGCGATGTGCCATTTAAAGATGTTGTTATACATGGACTTGTCAGAGATATTCATGGGGTTAAGATGTCTAAACATTTGGGCAATGGAATTGACCCAATAGACATGATAAATAAATACGGCGCCGATGCGTTAAGATTGAGCCTTGTCAATGGCATGAGCACAGGGACAGATGTCAAATATGGGGAAGAAAAAGCGAAAGAAGCAAAGATATTTATCAACAAGCTCTACAATGCTAGCAAATTTGTTGTTCAAAATCTAAAAGATGTAAAAATTCGTTCAATCGAAAGTCTTGATTTAAGAGAAAAAGACAAATGGATTTTGTTGGAACTTGATAAACTTATCAAATCGGTAAATAAAAATATTGATAAGTATGCTTTTGGAGTTGCCACAAGCAATTTGATTGAATTTACAGTTAGCAAGTTTTGTGATTGGTATATTGAGCTAAGCAAGGTCGATTTGTATGGGACTGACGAGAGCAACAAAAACAAAACGCAAAATGTTTTACTTTACGTTTTGTCTAATTTGCTCAAATTGTTTCATCCGTTTATTCCTTTTGTAACTGAATATATATATCAAGAGTTGCCAAATAGCCAAGAGACAATAATGCTTGCAGAATTTCCAAAGAAAGTTCAATGTAAACGATTAAAAAACAATTTTGATAGAATTATTGAAATCGTTCGTTTGATCAGAAATGCAAGGGCAGAGTTTAATGTGCCTGACAACAAAAATGTTTCAATTTTCTTGCATACAAACAAAAAAGATAAAACGGTTGAAGAAAATTTAAACGAAATTGCAAAGCTTGCTCATGGTGATGTCTGTAAGATTGTAGAAACTGAACCAAAAGAAAAATGCTCAAAGATAATAAGCGGGGAGATGGAGATAATGCTTCCAATGGGGCAACTTGTTGACTCTCAAAAAGAAAAAGAACTCATGGAAAAAGAGATCGAAAGATTAAAGTTTGAAATAGAGCGCTCTAAAAAAATGTTGTCGAATGCTGGCTTTGTGGCAAAAGCACCTGAAAAATTAATAAATTCTGAAAGAGAAAAATTAGAAAACAATTTACAAAAATTAAGAAAAATAGAGATCGAATTAAAACAATTAAATTAATACTTAAAAAACTATAAAAAAATATTTAAAGATTTATTTATAATTAAAAAACAAACCTATTGTAATAAAAACTGAAATGAAATAGCTATTAAGATAGTTAAAAAAAAGGAGCCTACAAAGGCTTCTGTTTTTATTTATTTAATGTTAAATTGATATGTGGAATTGTCTGTTAAAATATCCACTATGGCTAAATATTTGAATAATGTTATAAACTTGATAAAAAATAACATTTATTTTTTAATAAAAAAAACAGGCTCTAAAACCTGTTTTTATATCTAAAAAATTTTAGGTAACCGGGTTAGTAATTACTTGATTTTCACCTGAAGTACTTACGAACTCATCAATTATAAGAGGAAGTAATTCATTAAAAAATACTACAAGTAAAATAGTAACGGCAACAGCGATTATTGTTGTAATCAAACGCTTTTTTGCTTCATCACGTTTTGATTGATCTTCTGCACGAGCAAGGTTTATCCCAAGCACAACTGCGTATACAGCACCGGCAGCAGAAGCAACTGCCATAATTGCATAGAGCAAAGGATATAGTACTTCGAATAAATTTGTAAGCCATGCATAATTCTCTGGCCAAGTTGTATTATTCCATCCACCAAGCAAAGAAATAAACTTAAACATAAAAACCTCCGTTTCGCGCATAAAGATTAAAGCGCTCTTTTGTTTTTAATTTAATATTTGTAAAAAAGAAATTTATATTCAAATCTTTTTACATGACAATATTAGCATAAAAAATTTTTAATACCAAACGTTTTTACATTTTTTTTAAAAAAAATAAAAAAATTTTTTATATAAAAAAAGCAAGGTTTTAAAATCAAAAATAAATTATTAAACTTTGTTTTGATTTAATTTTTAAACCATGCTTTAACTTACTATATTTAATAATATGTGAATTTTTTTATATTTTTTTTAAAGTGTAGTAGATAAAAAATTTATTTCAAAAAAATAAATTTTTATTTAATTATTAAAAAAGTCGTCCAGAGCATTGCCCAGGGCAGGTGTTTGCACAACCACAATAATTGTTGTTGTTTGACAAAGCGAGCAAAAGCAGTAGCAAAAAGTTTGTGTTAGTGTTTAGATTTGTGTCGGTTGCGTTTGCAAAGATTGATAGTAGCAAAACTAACAAAATGTCTTGCGAATTCATAGGCTCCTCCTTTCAACAATATTTAATTTAAAAAAGCAAAAATAGTCAAAATATTTTTTTCGATTTTTTCTTTTGTGAGTTACTATTAAACATATCCTGATTATTTCGCTTCAGGAAGAGCGTTACGACATTATATATGACAGTTTTTACAATTTTGACACTTTTAGGAGGGAAAATGCAAGAAAAATACTT
>CALVOH010000065.1 GCA_944350225.1 uncultured Clostridia bacterium
ACCAGTTCATATATAGTTTTTCTTCCATGCTCGTCATTAGCAGAGCAAACATACCCCTTTGGCTTAAAAAGTTTTAAATAAACACGAGAAAGCGGAAGAGCCACTATTTTCCCCTCCACTTTTACTACATCTTTTTTTTCGTCAATCACAACGCCCAATTCATCTACGACCTTTTGATTGACTTCTACTAGCCCATTTTTAATCATTTCATCAGCTTTGCGTCTTGAACAAACGCCACAAGCACTTAAAAATTTGTTTAATCTCACACCTTTACCATTTTTCAAGAACGTCATGCAAACGCTGTGCAAGTGTCCTCGCCTTTACAGAAGATATTGTAACAATTTCTCCCGAAAAACGCAAGGAATTATCAAAATATATTTCATAGTTTCCAACTTTATCCCCCTCGCAAAGCACCGGCTGAACAGTTTTTGGCAAAGTATGTTTTATTTCAACCAAATCGCTTTCGTTTTCAGTCAAAGGAAAATAATAGCTTCCATTTATCTTTATGCCAACATTTTGTTTTTCACCATTTTCAACATCAATTGCGCTAGGTATGTTTGCCATATCACACAAATTTGTCATTTTAAAATTGCCAAATCCCCATTCCATAATAGCTTTGCATTCTTCAAACATTGGTTGACAATTTAAAACAACACAAACAAGTCGCATGCCATCTCTTTCGGCAGCAGATACTAGACATCTGCCCGCATCATCGGTAAACCCTGTCTTTACACCTATTGCTCCTTCAAAAGTTTGAAGTAATTTGTTTTTGTTGTGAAGATATCTAGCTTTGCCATCTGCTGAAGTGATCTTAATATTTTGAGTGGAAACTATCTCTCTAAAAGTGTCATTGTTTAATGCATAACTTGCTATTAATGCTAAATCATGTGCAGAAGTATAATGCCCCTTTTCATCTAAACCGTGTGTATTTTCAAAATGTGTAGATGTGGCGCCTATTTTATAAGCCGTAAAATTCATAAGATCAATAAATTTTTCAATCGTTCCACCAACCTGCTTGCCAATAGCAACGCTTGCGTCATTTGCAGAAACAAGCATAAGAGCATACAGCAAATCTCTTAACGTATGCCTTTCACCTTTTCTAAGATACATCGACGTTCCACTTATTCCAACGCTAATAGGATCGATTTCAAACACTTCGTCAAGGTTATCAGCATTTTCAATCGCAGTTATAGCCGTCATAATTTTTGTTGTGCTTGCCATTGGAAGAGAAATGTCTGCATTTTTTGAAGCTAAAACTCTTCCACTGCTTGCTTCAACTAAACACATGGATTTTGCCGAAGTCGAAACTAAACTCGAAGCACTAAGATATGAAGCCGAGCGTAAAATTCCATAAAAATAAGAGAAAGCAATTGCGCCAACAAGTAAAAATATCATTATAACAGTTAGAGCAGATTTAATTTTTTTCATCATTATCCTCCGCTTTATCCATCTTTGATATAAGCGTATTAAACATGTTTAACATTGTTTGATATAAACTTTTGTTTTCAACATTAACAAAATTTACCTCACTTGATGTTATAACCAAAAAACCGACAGGAGTTATACTCATACCTCCACTAGAACCTCCAGCCATTGGAAAATGATTAGCAACCCGACGAGAAGAAAGGTCCGCATATTCGCCACCACCGACGACATAGCCTACACTAACTTTTGATATTGGAATTATTGTCGTGCCATCATCAGTGGTGACTTTTTCGCCGACAATAGTCGATGAATCAACAATCGTTTTTATCTTTTCCATTGATGAATTTATTAAATCGTTTATAGTTTCGTTTGTCGTGTAAAACTTCATAATACCCCCACATATTGTGCCTATTAAAATATAATAGCCACATTTTAAGAAAATTTTGTTCTTTTCTTTGTTAGAATGAGCGAATTTAAAAAAGAATATACAACATCAAACAAAGTCAAACTTACGCAAAAGTTTATCGCTATCTCTGCAACCTTTTTATTAAACGAAACAGAATCATAAACCCCAAGAGAAGCCGTCGGCCTAGAATTTTTTAGTCCTGTAAAAAATATTAGCAAAGCTGAATTAATAAATCCTGCTATAATACTTGTTAAGTAAGCGTCCTCTACACCAAGATGATAGTATACTTCCAAATATTTTAGTCGCGACTTTTGTTTTATTTGCTTTGAAAACTCCTCAATTAAAACGAGTTCTGGCGACGAAAAACTTAGTTCTTTTTCATTTATAGTCTTTTCATCTTTTAATCTTATAGAGTTTTTATAAATTTCGAACATATAGTGTTTTATTTTTATTTTTTCAAAAAAAACGCATATTACACCACTATTTTCAAAGATGTTATATGATAGCTTTACCTCAAAAAACATAGGTAACATTAAAATCAAAATAAAGACGGTTGGAATTAAAAAATAAAGAGAACTCATGCTTATATAATTTGTTTTTACAAGCATTTTATGAGTTTAAATTTCAAATTTTTTATTTTTCATATTGACAAATAACAAAACCGATAATATAATTATTATATGAATAAATGCAAAGCCTCAACAACGAACAAACAATTAAAAACGATTTTAAAATCTGGTGACATGAGACAGATACATTTTGGATTGCAAAATTCACAATGTGATGGGGCGTATTTGTTTGCACTAGTAAAACACGAAGGGCAATATCGTCTAAACGGAGAGCCATACATCGTTCACCCCTTACATGTGTTGACAAATGCAATGCAGTTTTCTTGTAACAAAGACATCATGCAAGCTTCGCTTTTGCATGACGTAGTTGAAGACACTAATACCTCCGTAAAAGAAATAGAATATCTTTTTGGC
>CALVOH010000066.1 GCA_944350225.1 uncultured Clostridia bacterium
TTATGTTTGAATATCCTGAAGACGTCACGTCTACTGCTATTGAAGTTTGATAGTAATTGACTCTTACATTTTTAATAATAGAATTTTCAGTGACAGTCGTAAACAGACCTAATTGCAACGATCCAGCGCCTTGCAAATTAAAACTCTTAATGTTTATCGAATAGCCGTTGCCGTCTAATGATTTGAAATTTGCCGAAGATATTGGAGTGTAGTTTTCAAGTGTGATATCATTTAAAAGAATATAATCTTGCGCGACCTCTTCTTGTGCAACTTGCAAAAAGTCATCTGCCGTTTGAATAATAAGTGGCCTATCAAGATCGGAATAGATAGTAACATTTATAGCAAAATTCGTTTCAATTTGGTAAAGCGCATCACCTTCGGAAGCTATTCTTATTTCATCGATAAGTGTTAAGTAAATTGGAGATGCTGTTGTTGCAATTCCTGTAACCGACAAGCCTGCTCCTTCAGAATAAGTCAATCTAAATCGACCATTTGAATAAGTATAATTTCCATTGTTGTCTGGCGTAAATGTCAAACGTGTGCCATTCATCTCAAGTCTTTGATAAATTGGCACTGCCCGACCATCACGATAGTTTATTGAAAACCCACTGTCACCTTCAAAATAATAACCATTTTTTTCGAAATTTGCTCTAGCTGTGTTAAGTTCATTTACCAAATTGCTTTCTGTTTCATTAGACTCGTCATAAGAATAATTTTCAGGATCAAAATCATAATCAAACTTTAAACCATGAGTTATGCCAACCCAACTTGTAAAAACATAAGTGTTTGAAGCCTCGTCATACACCGCCCCATTCAATTTTGCAGATGTCGGTTCGATGTCAACAATAGTAACATAAGCATTAGAATTTTTACGTTCTTCAACGCCATTAAGTTGACGAACAACACTCGCTTGAATTTCAAATGTGCCGTTAACCGTTTTAGCACCATCGACTACCCCTGCATTTAATGAAGCATAAAGGGTTGCCGTCAAAGTTTTAGTTCCATCTGGGTTTTGGGTTTCCTCCCATGATGAACGTGGAGATATTGTGATTCCCGTTGCTCCAACCGCTGTCAAATAGTCGATATCTTGATCTTGCTTTAATCGAATCGAAAGTTCGGCTGTTCCACCTTTTGCAAGCACGGTGCTGACCTCACCGTCAACCATAATTTCTGCTTCTGGCAAGTAAGTTACATAAAGTCGGTAAGTTGTAGAATCACCAATCTGATCATTATTTGCATCGTAGAATGTGGCTTTCAAAATGAATATAACATCACTAGAAATGTTTTGTGAAGCATAAAGTCTAAAATCATAAATTCCATCATCATTTCGTGCTATTTGCAATCCTCCTACAATGCTTGTTGCAGAACCTGAATTTACAACGTATTGGCTGTTGCTACCATTATATTTTTTCAAATTTGTTAGTGTAAGCACTGCGTTGCTCGCCTGTTGCGAAACGGCATCTATCGCTTCATAAGTCAAGGTCATATGATGATAATAGGAATATGCAGGGTCAACCACAATCGACATAAAAGATGCACGTCCAGGTGATATAACCGAAACCTGTTCGTCAGTCCTCGTGTAAACTATTTGCCCACTAATATTGTTGACATTAGAAGCACGATAATTTGTTATGTCAACAAAATTGATCTGCTGGCTACTTAATGTGATGTCAATTGTTTTGCCTTCATTCTTTGCAGTGCCTGACTCCGATGTTAAAATCAATGTGTATTCTTCGTCTTTTTCAATCTTTGATCTATAAGCTTCATTAATGCTCAATGTGATAACAAAATTGTATTTAGAATTATCAAACCCACTTCTAGAAACATCCACATTTAATATGTTTTCAACAAATTTAGCTTTGGCTTCTTTAGAACTTGCATCAATTTTTAAAGAATTAGTGTCTGCTCCTTCAATGTCGAAAGTAAGCATTTGATTGTCTTCTTTTCTCACGATCTGCAAGATAAGTGCGTCGTCATCAGAGTCAGTCAACAGATCAACGGTAATGCTTGATTTGACAGCAGGTTCGATTCTTACAGAGTCAACATATGTTAAGATCTCGTCAGCACCCAAGAAAGGAACAACATTTAAAGTATTTGTAAACTCAGTACTTAAAGCATTTGAATATTCTTCGCTAAGTCCACTAACAAAGATCGATGTGCTTAATGTCACTGATTGTGATCCTAGACTGTTTAAAGCTTTTTTAATTCCGTTGCCAAAACTTACTTGCCCTACCATTCCGTTTATTTCATAAGACACCAAATCACTAATATTAACATCAGCAGTATTAATTGGTGAAAAACTTCCTTCTAAAGTAAAATTCGGCAGATAAATTTCACGTGGTTGAGCTTCATTTGCTAGATAAACATTTTCTTTTATCCTAAACTCTACATAATCGCTCTTACCCTCTTGCAAATCAAATCCACTCGTTTCAATTCCATTGTGAAGGGCACTAAAATCTTCCAAAACATACATGACTTTAAATTCGAAAGGCTTACTCTGTGCGTAATTATGTTTGTTTGAAACTGTTAGAGTCACATCACCAATATTTTTAATAATTATGTTTTTCCCTACTACCTCAACGATTTGATTATCGCTCGAAACAACAACAATGTTTTCTTCACCAAACAATTCTTCAAAAGAAATAGTGTTTAATCTGGTTAAAGCTGTGTTGGAAGCATCTGACAAATTGGCTGTGTTTGTCAATCTGTGGAAGAACAAAATTCCTTTACCTTC
>CALVOH010000067.1 GCA_944350225.1 uncultured Clostridia bacterium
GTTTATGTAAACTTTCTATGGTTTTTTTAGATACCTGATTGGTTTGCGGAACATGCAAAGTCCCGTCAAAATCAAATATAAAACATTTGCAATTTTTTAATATTTCCAACATTTGTTTATCCATAAATCTCACCAGTCCGAATCAATAATATCCATGGTTTTTTTAGTATATCACAGTAATAAAAAAATGCATACAATTTGAAAACAATTTGTATACATTTACTTTTTATTAAATATTATTCTTATTACTCTGCCAAAGCACATTCAAGCACACCCCAACACCTGCCATAAACATCATGACGGATGTTCCACCACTTGAAATAAATGGAAGTGGAAGTCCCGTTGGCGGGATTGAGCCTGTTACGACCGCAATGTTTAAAAGTGTTTGAATGGCAATAACAAAGCCTACGCCTGCCGCCAAAAGCGCCCCAAAACGATCAGGTGCATTTAACGCAATTTTAATTAATAAAATTATCAAAGCTAAAAATACTAATATTAAAGTGATGCAACCAATTAACCCTAATTCCTCACCAATAATCGAAAAAATAAAGTCGGATTCTGCAAAAGGTAAAAACAAGTATTTTTGTCTAGAATTAAATAGCCCAACTCCAAACCAACCACCAGAGCCAAGTCCATACAAAGATTGAATAAGTTGAAAGCCTTCACCTTGTGGCGACGCCCAAGGATTGATAAAAGCAAAAAGTCTTTTTAATCTGTATGGTTCTGTGGCAATCAAGATCGGTACCAATGCACCTGCTGGAATAGAAAACATGACGGTATGTTTTTTACTTATTCCCCCAATAATCAGCAAAAACAAAGTGGTAAACGCCAAACACATAGTAACCGACATGCTCGGTTCTAACATAACAAGCGCACAAAAAACAAGCGCAACAAAGACCACCGGCAAAAGTCCTTTTAACGTTTTAATTTTGTCGTGATTTTCTGATAGATAGGCACTTGCAAAGATTATTAATGTAAACTTAGCAATTTCTGAAGGCTGAATAGATATGCCAAAAATTGAAACCCACCTTTTAGCCCCGTAATTTTCAACTCCAATACCAGGAATAAAAACTAAAACCAAAAGAATGACTGTGATTAAAACCAGCCACCATTTAAATTTTTTAAGTTTGTGATAATCAAAAAAAGATAGAGCGATCATTAAAGCGAAGCCTAAAACCACACCAAAGATTTGCTTATACAAGAAAAACGCGTCATTGCCGTAATGGTAATTTGCTGAATAACAACTTGCAGAGTAAACCATTATGCAACCAAAAATGCTTAATCCTAAAACAATAAAAACAACAAGGAAATAATTGGTTTTAGTTTTCATTCACTAGCTCCGTAAATATCTGTCCACGAACGGCATATGATGAAAACTCATCAAAACTTGCACACCCTGGTGACAAAAGCACAACATCACCATTTTTAGCCTCCTCTTTTGCACACAAAACAGCTTCTTGCATAGTGGTAAAATTTTCGGCGATATAATTGTATTTTAATGCAACATTAAATATCTCTTCACCAGCTTCACCAAAACAATAGCATTTTTTTATTGTAGGATTTAGAGAAAAAAACTTTTCAAAATTTAGGCCTTTATTTTGTCCCCCTAAAAGCAATAACAAATTTTTTGCATTTAAACTTTCTATCGCCATTTGCACGCATGCAATGTTTGTCGCTTTTGAATCATCGACAAATATCACTCCATTCTTTTGACCAACATAGCTCAACCTGTGAGGCGGAGGCATAAAGCTAGCAATTGCCTCTGCTATAATTTTAGGTTTGATTTTAAATTGAGAAGCCATAGCTACCGTTGCCATAACGTTTTGATAGTTCTTTATGCCCAAAAGTGGCACTTGACTTAAAGATATAACTCTTGTTTTGCCGAGATAAATACTTCCATTTTTGATATAAACTCCTTTTTTTAATGGTTTTAATGAAAAAAAACAAAGCTTTTTAGGTAATTTTAATTTCATTACCAAAGCATCATCTAAATTCACAATTCCCACTTGTGATGATTTATAATTTTGAAATATCTTATTTTTTACTTTTAGGTATTCTTCAAACGAACCATGCCTGTCTATATGATCCTCTTGCAAATTTAACACGCAAGCAATCTCTGGCGAAAAAGTCTTTGATGTTTCCAACTGAAAATTAGAAACTTCGCAAATAATAAAACTTTTTTTTGTCGTTTGTCTTGCAATGGCGATTATTGGCAAGCCTATATTTCCACAAACAAAAGTCTCTTTTCTTACGCTTTCAAAAATTTTACCAAGCAAACTTGTGGCCGTCGTTTTACCATTCGTGCCTGTTATAGCCAAGATGTGTCCTTTGCAAAATTGACTACCTAAATCGAGTTCACTTATAACAGGGATTTTCTTTGCAAGAAAGTTAGACAAAATGCTATTGCCTCTAACCATTACGCCTGGGCTTACAACCACTAAATCATAATTATTTAAAAGAGGTTGGTCGTCAAAGCAAAACAACCCCCTATCTCTTCTTTCGTCATCATAAATGCTCACACATGCACCTAAGCTGTGAAGAAGCTTGCCTGCAGCCTGACCACTTCTGCCCAGACCATAGACAAGCACCCTTTTGCCTTTAAAATTTTTCATAAAAACCTCTTTGTTAGAAGTATAACTCCATAAAAAGACAGCTTG
>CALVOH010000068.1 GCA_944350225.1 uncultured Clostridia bacterium
CTGCTCCACCTACGATCATAATGATGTGTGGGTTGCAAGGTGCTGGTAAAACAACTATGTGCGCAAAACTCGGTGCTCATCTTAAAAAAAGTGGGAAGAAACCATTGCTCGTCGCATGTGATATCTATAGACCAGCAGCGATTAGTCAACTTCAAGTTGTTGGCAAGCAGGCGAATGTTGAAGTGTTTGAGAGAGGAACTCAAAATCCTGTTAAAACAGCGAAGCAGGCAGTCGAACACGCTAAAAAACAGGGGTTTGATGTTGTTATTATTGACACGGCTGGGCGTCTTCACATAAACGAAGAATTGATGACAGAGCTAAAAAACATCAAAAAGGAAGTCAATCCAACTGAAATTTTGTTAGTGATAGACTCAATGACAGGGCAAGATGCTGTCACCGTTGCCGAAAGCTTTAACAACGCTTTAGATGTTTCTGGTTTTGTTTTGACAAAGCTTGATGGTGACACTCGTGGAGGGGCGGCACTTTCTGTTAAAGCGATCACAGGCAAGCCTATTAAATTTACCGGTGTTGGAGAAAAGATAGGCGACATAGAGCCTTTTTATCCAGACAGAATTGCGAGTAGGATTCTTGGTATGGGCGATGTGCTATCTTTAATAGAGAAGGCACAAGAAGCAGTCAGCGAGGAAGAAGCAAAAAAATTAGAAAAGAAATTTCGCGAAAATTCTTTTACCTTTGAAGATTATCTCGTCCAAATCGAAAACATGAAAAAAATGGGGTCAATTCAAGATATTTTGCATATGATTCCTGGCATGGCTAACAAGCTAAAAGGTGTTCAAATTGATGAAAAGGAGATAGCAGTCAATAAAAGCATTATTCAATCTATGACGCCGGAGGAAAGAAGAAATCCTGAAATAATTAAGGCGTCTCGAAGGCAAAGAATTGCCAAAGGCAGTGGAACAACTGTTCAGCAGGTCAATATCTTGTTGAGGCAGTTTGAACAATCAAAAGAGATGATGAAAATGATAAAAGGTAAAAAGGGATTTAAATTTTAAAAATGGTATATCATCGCGAGATGCGATTATATATAAAAAATTCAAATAGGAGGAAAATATGTCAGTAAAAATTAGACTTACAAGACTTGGAGATAAAAAGGCACCTTTTTATCGTGTCGTTGTTGCTGATTCAAGAAGCCCAAGAGATGGAAAGTTTGTTGAAATTCTTGGAACTTACAATCCATTAAAAAATCCAGCTGAAATAAAGATCGATGCTGAAAAAGCTTCAAAATGGATTAAAAATGGCGCTTTACCAACAGAAACAGCCAAGAGTTTGCTTAAAAAAGCAGGCATAATAGAAGAAAAGTAAGAAAGGAGAACTCATGAAAGAGGTCATTGAATATATCGTTAAATGCCTTGTTGAAAACAAAGACGATGTAAAAGTTGTTATCGATGAGTCAGAAAAAGAGATCATTGTTCGAGTGAGTGTTGCTGAATCTGATATCGGCAGGGTGATCGGTAAAAATGGTAAAATCGCTTCATCTATCCGTACTATCGCAAAATCCTTATCAAAAGATCGTAAAAAAACATTTGTTAAATTTGGAGAATAATGGAAAAGCTTCTTATCGCAAAAGTTTCAAAACCACAAGGGATAAAGGGTGAATTAAAGTGCCAACTTTACACTGATGTCTTTTCTGCTGTCGAGCAGATGACGGAGGTTTTTGTTGGGCAGGAACTTTGCGAAGTTGAATATGCCAAATTGCGACGTGGAGACCTTTATTTGAAATTGCGAGGTGTCGATGATCGCAATCATGCCGAACTATTTAGAAATTGCGAAATTTTTCTTCCAAAAGAGGAGATTTCAAAGTTTGTAGAAGATGACTTTTTGGTTGATGATCTTATTGGTATGGTGCTTTACGATGAAGATGGAAATCTCGTTGGACAGATTGTGGACTATGAAGATTATGGAAGCGCTCCAATACTTTCGATAGAACAAAATGGGCATGTTTATGAGTTGCCGTATATTAAAGAAATTTTTAAGACGGAAGGCGAAACCCTCGTTGTAATTCGAAATAAGTTTGAGGAAAACAAAATTTGAAAATCGACATTTTAACGCTTTTTCCTGAAAGTTTTGCACCTTTCAAAGAAAGCATAATATCTCGTGCACAAAAGGCAGGAACAATCGAAATAAACATAATTAATATTCGAGATTTTTCGCGCGATAAACATAAAAAGTGCGACGACGCTCCATTTGGAGGTGGCGCAGGTATGCTTATGAGTGTGCAACCTATTTTCGATGCAGTTAAAAGCGTTTTAACCGATAAATCAAAAGTGATTTTTCCTTCACCAGCAGGCAGAGTTTACAATAACAAAACAGCAAAAAAGCTTGCAAAATATGAGCATTTGATTTTTATTTGTGGTCATTATGAGGGAATAGATGAAAGGCTCATAAAAATTTTTGATGTTGAGGAAATTTCTATTGGTGATTATGTTTTGACAGGTGGGGAGATTCCATCTATGGTCATAATAGACTCATTGCTTCGTTTTGTGCCTAACGTTCTTAAAGAGGGTAGCTTGGAGGAGGAAAGCTTTT
>CALVOH010000069.1 GCA_944350225.1 uncultured Clostridia bacterium
GCTACCAAAGAATAAAACGAAGCAAATTGCTTCGTTTTTTTTATTTCATTAAAGAGAAAAGGAGTCGAACCCCTTGGGGTGAGTTGGCTCCCCTGAAAAAGCTTGCTTTTTTAGGGTGTGGCTCCCCTTGAGGCTACCAAAGAATAAAACGAAGCAAATTGCTTCGTTTTTTTTTAATTGTTGAAGTTTTGACAAACTGCTCAAAAACAAGACTTAAAAAAATAATGTTTTATTGATTTTTTAATTAAATTTCTTGGCTTTAGTATCTCGAACAGTAAATTAACCAAATTTTTTATAGCAAATAGTTTACAACGCTATTGATTTTATGTTTAAAATAAGATATAATGAACTTGGAGGCAATATGAAAAAATTTTTAACATCACTTTGCTTGATTTTGATAATATCATCTATATGCCTTGTTGGGTGGGCATGTAAAGAAGAAGTAACTGAAACGATAACCGACATTGTTAAAGGTTTTGATGAAGTGTGTTTGGTAACTTATCTTGATGAAGAAAACAACACTGTTTGTGTTAATTCACAATACAATTTTACGATCGAAGAAAAAAATATAACCGGTGAAGAATTTGAAACTTTGACTTGCGATGAAAAGGTTTTTACAAATTTGGTGAATATGACATTTGATAAAACCCTCGATTATCAAATAAACAAAGAATACAAGTCCATGATAGTCGACAGTAGTGGAGAGAAAACTTATAAACTCTGGAAAATCGTAGGCATACAAAAAATTTTTATTCAGGCTAAAATCAATGACCATAATTTTCTTGAAATAATAGACAGCAAAGGAGAACATTTTATGGTCAACACATCTTACTTCGAAATAGTTTATTTTAAAAATTAAAAAAAGCTCCATTATGGAGCTTTTTTAAAACATATACCTGCTTAAAAGCAAAATATTAAATGATTACTTATCGCTTCTACGGCTATAACCCAAATCTAGCATACCTCTCGACAAAATTGGAGATACAATAAGCCATAAGGTCGCTAAGAAAATTACGATGTAAATTATTATTGATCCAGCATTTCTTCCGCCACACATCCAGTTGACAAGATCAAAGTTAAAAATTCCTACAAGTCCCCAATTAAGTCCGCCAATCAGTGTTAAGATATAGGCTATATAATTTGCTATTATCATTTCTTTTCCTCCTTGATTATAGCATTGGCAAAAAGTAACTTTTTATTCTTATTCAATTTTTATATTTGATTTAATTTTTGTTAATTTGTTTTTAATTTAGCAATAATTGTGTTAAATTTAATACTAGAGGTGTAAAATGAAAACTTTATTATTCGAAGGAAAAATTTCAAAAGTAGCTATAATAAAAGTATTGAGCGCTTTTTCAAAAAAAGCATACCATTGCAAATTATCTCCTGTAGTCTTTAAAAAATTTCCAGATCCGAAGCTTCCTGCAAGCAACTGGGTTAGAGTAAAAAACATACAAACTGGCATTTGCGGGTCAGACATGACCTTTTACCGTTGCGCACAAGGCCCAAGCACTGCTTTTTTGCCAATGCCTTGCTCTGAAGTTACCTTTTTAGGGCATGAGACCGTTGGAGAAGTCGTAGAAATTGGGAAAGATGTAAAAAACTTGAAAATCGGCGACAAGGTTTGCATGCAAAAATATATGGCAAGTTGCGAGCTTAAAGGTTTTAAAACTAATGAATTTTGTGATATGTGCAAAAAAGGAAATTATTCAGATTGTGAAAATTATGGTATGGCTAGCAAAGTTCAAGAACCTGTTGGTGCAGGCATGGGTGATAGTTATATCGCACCAGAAGGTCAACTTCTCGAAGTCAATGATTTGACAAACGATGAGGCTGTTTTAGTAGAGCCTTTCGCCGTTTCGTTGCATGCCGTTTTGAAACATGTGCCAAAACCAAATGACAAAGTTTTGGTCATAGGCGCTGGAATGATTGGACTTAATGTCATACAATTTGCAAAATTACTGGTGCCTGAATGCAAAATTTATGTCATGGAAAACAATCCAAACAAACACGCATTTGCCAAGAAACTTGGCGCAGACGAAATACTTTCGGGCGACCCTTATCAAGCAGTCGCAAGAGCCACTAATGGCAAACTTTATGAAAAAGGAAACAACCGAATGATTTTAGGCGGTTTCGATGTCATTTATGACTGTGTTGGCAAAGGCACTCTTTTCAACGACACGCTAAGATGGTTAAAAGCACAAGGCACACTTGTAAAGGTCGGCTATCAAATGACAAAAACTAAATTTGACGAAACTCCTATTTGGTGGCAAGGTTTAAGAATTATTGGGGCTGATTCACATGGGCTGGAAACAATAAATGGAAAACAAAAACAAACTTTTGAAATAGTAAAAGAGATGATGCTTAAAAAACAACTCATCACCGAAGGTTTTATTACCCACCGCTTCGCACTTGATGACTACAAAAAAGCTTTTAAACTTTTGATAGAAAACCCACGCGACACGATCAAAGTCGTCTTGAAATGTGATTAATCTACGCTTAAAAAATACGTTAATGATT